>NZ_JBXWOJ010000020.1:0-60702 GCF_059610805.1 Ruegeria sp. CDSC025
GCCAAAAATCAGACCGTTGCGCCAATAACATCAGCGCGCCCGCCTAAATCATTCCCTAAGATGCCCACCGTCTCTCCGATGCGTCCGGCCGTCTCTCCAACCCGTCCCACCGTCTCTCCAGTGTGTCACAAGCGCCTCAGCAGCGCCGGTGAAGGGGTATTTACGGATTAGGTCTGGGACCTGCAACCCCCAATCTGAAAAAATTTTGCAATTCTTAACAGAAACTTCCATAGGTTAATGAAAACAACAGGTTATCTTAATAATTCTCTCTTCCGAGCCGGTAACGGAACGCACGGAACGGGGGAAAGATCAGCCCCTGGGAGGAATCGTACCCAATGCTGGGTATGCGCCCGGAACCGGGGCAAACAAAACGCCGCCCGAGTCTCCTCGGACGGCGTAAATTCTGCGAAGGTCGCAGGCTTACTTCAGATCGAACCTGTCTGCATTCATGACCTTGTTCCAGGCCGAGACGAAGTCGCAGACAAATTTGCCTTCTGCGCCTGCCTGACCGTAGACCTCGACCAGAGCCCGCAGCTGCGAGTTGGAGCCGAAGACCAGATCGACGCGGGTACCGGTCCACTTGACCTCACCGCTGGCGCGGTCCCGACCTTCATAGACGCCTTTGCCCGCGGGTTTCCATTCGGTGCCCATGTCCAGCAGGTTGGTGAAGAAGTCGGTGCTGAGCGTGCCGACGCGGTCGGTCAACACACCATGCTTGGTGTCACCAAAATTGGCGCCGATCACGCGCAGACCGCCAACCAGCGCGGTCATTTCAGGCGCCGACAGCGTCAGCAGCTGGGCTTTGTCGACCAGAAGCTCTTCGGGCGAAACCGAATAATCCGTCTTCTGATAGTTGCGGAAGCCGTCGGCCTCGGGCTCGAGCACGGCAAAGCTGTCCACATCGGTTTGATCTTGCGTCGCATCGGTACGGCCCGGGGTGAACGGAACCTCAACCTCCTGACCGCCGGCCTTGGCGGCCTGTTCGACACCCACATTACCGGCCAGAACGATCACGTCGGCCAGAGACACTTTCTTGCCCCCGGATTGTGCGCCGTTGAACACCGCCTGAACGCCCTCAAGCGCGGTCAGTGCCTTGGCCAGCTTCATCGGTTCGTTCGCGTCCCAGTCTTTCTGCGGAGCAAGACGGATACGCGCGCCATTGGCACCGCCGCGCTTGTCCGAGCCGCGGAAGGTCGAGGCCGAAGCCCATGCGGTCGAAACCAGCTCGGACACTGAGAGGCCAGTGGCCGCGATCTTAGCCTTCAGCTCGGCCACATCCGCGTCACCGATCAGCTCGTGATCCACGGCGGGGACATTGTCTTGCCACAGCAGTTCCTCGGCCGGAGATTCCTCGCCGATGTAATTCGAGCGCGGGCCCATGTCGCGGTGGGTCAGTTTGAACCATGCCCGGGCGAAAGCGTCAGCGAATTCATCCGGGTTCTCGTGAAAACGCTTTGAGATCGGACCATAGATCGGGTCCATGCGCATCGCCATGTCGGCGGTGGTCATCATGGTTTTGACCTTCATCGACGCGTCATGCGCCGCCGGGGCCATGTCTTCTTCTTTGACATTCACCGGTTCCCAGATCCACGCGCCCGAGGGGCTTTTGGTCAGGTTCCAGTCATATCCGAACAGCAGGTCGAAATAGCCGTTATCCCATTGGATCGGATTTGCGGTCCAGGCGCCCTCGACCCCCGATGTCGTGGTATCGTCACCCTTGCCGGACCCAAACTTGTTGATCCAACCAAAGCCCATCTCTTCGATCGGGGCGGCTTCGGGTTCGGGGCCGACCAGATCGGGATCGCCCGCGCCATGCGCCTTGCCGAAAGTGTGACCACCAGCAACCAGAGCAACGGTTTCCTCGTCATTCATTGCCATCCGGCCAAAGGTGTCGCGGATGTCACGACCCGAAGCCAGAACGTTGGGCTCTCCGTCCGGACCTTCAGGGTTTACATAGATCAGGCCCATCTGCACTGCGGCCAGAGGGTTTTCCAGATCGCGCTCACCGGAATACCGGCTCTGCGGATTGTCGGTCGGGGCCAGCCATTCTGTCTCGGTTCCCCAATAGATGTCTTCTTCGGGGGCCCAGATATCGGCACGGCCGCCGGCAAAACCAAAGGTTTTGCCACCCATGGATTCAATGGCGCAGTTACCTGCCAGGATCATCAGGTCAGCCCAGGAAATCTGGTTTCCGTATTTTTGCTTGATCGGCCACAGCAGACGACGCGCCTTGTCGAGGTTACCGTTGTCCGGCCAACTGTTGAGCGGCGCAAAACGCTGGTTCCCGGTCGAGGCCCCGCCACGGCCATCTGCCGTCCGGTAGGTGCCTGCACTATGCCAGGCCATCCGAATGAACAGACCACCATAATGGCCATAATCCGCCGGCCACCACTCCTGTGAATCCGTCATCAGCGCATATAGGTCTTCTTTCAGCGCCTTCATATCCAGCTTTTTGAACTCTTCAGCATAGTCGAAATCCGAACCCAGAGGATTCGAAGCCGCTCCGTGCTGGTGCAGGATCGACAGGTTTAGCTGGTTCGGCCACCAATCCCGGTTGGAACGGGTTCCAGCGCCGTGCATCACAGGGCATCCGCCTGCTTTGGGGTTATCACTTCCGTCCATATCGGTCTCCAATCCTAGCTAATATCCGGCGATCTTGCGCAGTGAAATTCGTGGTAATCAAGAACACAGATTCAAGACACGTCTTCCCCATCCAAATACACTGAGCATCTGGCAAGGGTATCGGTATTCCTGAAGTCCTGACCTAGTCAGAAATAGCAAATTGCATTCATGCATAAAAGTTTTGTTTAATGATGAAAACCATAGGAAATAATTATGAAGAGAACATCCCCGGATCCCGCGCAATCGGAGCAATTTTCAAATCCCTGAATAACCTTGGGTCACATATAGACCACAGCCCTTGTTTTTCATCCGTATGCGACCACTGTCTTTATGAACGACACGAGCGCGGGTTCTTTTGTTCGGATCCGCGCCTAATACAGATTGACCGGCGTATTTGACTGCCGGTTCCGAAAATTTTTGGAGTCTGAATGCAATTTGACTATGTAATTGTCGGCGCAGGATCCGCCGGTTCGGTTCTTGCCGGTCGTCTGAGCGAAGATCCTGGAATACGTGTCTGCCTTCTTGAAGCCGGAAACGGCGGCAACGGCATGCTTACCAGATTGCCCGCGGCAACAGTGGCCTCGCTGCCGGGGCGGCCGAAAATCAACAACTGGGCATTTGAAACCGTGGCCCAACCGGGGCTGAACGGCCGCAAAGGATATCAGCCGCGCGGCAAGACGGTGGGCGGGTCCAGCGCGATTAACGCAATGTTGTACGTCCGGGGTCAGCGTCAGGACTATGATGGCTGGGCTGAACTGGGCTGTGCCGGTTGGGACTGGGACAGCGTCCTTCCCTATTTCAAGATGTCCGAACATAACGAAGATGGCGCCGACGACCATCACGGCGACAGCGGCCCTCTGCACGTGTCAAACCAGAAACAGCCGCGCCCGATCACGCTTGCCTTTATTGAAGCTGCCGAACAGATGCAGCACCGCCGAAGCCGGGACTTCAACCGGGGCGATAACGAGGGCGTTGGTCTGTATCAGGTCACACAGTTTCACGACCCGTCGAAGAATGGCGAGCGATGCTCGGCAGCGGCGGCCTATGTCTTTCCGGTCATGGACCGCCCGAACCTGACGGTCATTACCGACGCCCATGCCAAAGAGCTGACCTTTGAAGGAAAGCGGGCCACCGGCGTGGTGTACAGGAAAAAGGCCAAAGGTGCGGATATCACTGTCTCCGTCAGGCGCGAGGTTCTGGTTTGCGCCGGTGCACTTCAAACTCCGCAGTTGTTGCAGCTATCCGGGATTGGTGCCGCTGATGATCTGGTCAAACATGGGATCGAGGTGCGGCACGACCTGCCGGGCGTTGGCAAGAACCTGCAGGACCATCTGGATTTCACGCTGCTCTATAAAACCCGGGACACCAACACATTCGGCATCGGTGCCGCTGCCGCATTGAATTTGGCAGGACATATTTGGCGCTGGCGTAAGACCGGTAAGTCGATGGCGGCCACGCCATTTGCCGAGGGCGCCGCGTTTCTGAAAACCTCCCCGGATTTGGATCGCCCCGACATCCAGCTGCACTTTGTCATTTCCTTGGCCGATGATCATGCAAGGAAGCTGCATTATGGCTATGGGTTCGGCTGCCATGTGTGCAAATTGCGCCCCGAAAGCCGTGGCACGGTCGGGCTGCACAGCGCCGATCCCTTTGCCGCTCCGGCCATTGATCCGGCTTACCTGTCCGATGACCGCGATCTGGACACGCTGATCAAGGGCGCGCGTATGACCAAAGACATTCTGCACGCGCCGGCCTTCAGTAAATTCCGGTACAAAGCGATGTACGGCATAGATGACGCTCAAACCGATGCGGATTGGGAGCACCATATTCGCGCTCGCGCAGATACGATCTATCACCCGGTCGGAACCTGCAAAATGGGTGTGGATGCGATGGCCGTGGTTGACCCCGAACTGCGTGTGCGCGGGATCGAGGGGCTGCGCGTGGTCGATGCATCGGTCATGCCTACTCTGGTTTCGGGAAACACCAACGCCCCAACCATCATGATCGCCGAGAAAGCCGCGGACCTGATCAAAGCCACCGCCCGATAAGGGCTCAGCCGTCCTTCATCAGGGCCTGCAGTCCAGCGCGGTAATCCGGATACAAAAGCCGGATACCCAGTTCATCCTTGATCCGGTCATTCCTGACCCGCTTGTTTTCATTATAGAAACTTCGGGCCATCGGGGACATATCGGCCTGGTCGAACGGAACCGCAGCGGGCAGAGGCAGGCCTTGCAGTTCAGCCGCATAGGCGATGACATCCTGTGGCGGCACCGGCTCATCGTCACAGACATTGTAAATCGCACCTGGGTTCGGCGATGCCATCGACGCCGCAAGCACCTGCGCGATGTCCGCCACATGGATGCGCGAGAACACCTGCCCCGGTTTGATTATGCGGCGCATTCCCACCCGTTTAAGTTTGGAAAATGGGCCGCGCCCGGGGCCATATATCCCGGCAAGGCGAAAGATGTGGACGGGCAGGCCCGTAATGTCTTGCCATTGTGTCTCGGCCCGGACGCGCCACCTGCCGCGCTCGGCCATTGGTGAAGGAAGGGTCGCCTCGTCCACCCAACCGCCTTTGTGGTCCCCATAGACTGCGGTTGTGGAAAGGTATCCGACCCAATCGAACTGACCTGCGCGGTCAGCGATTTTGTCGCCAAGCGCCGCCAGCACCGGATCTCCGCCCGCATTCGGCGCGGTCGAAATCAACAGATGTGTTACCCCGTCCAAATCAACCGTCTGACCGGGCCAGATCACCGGTTCGGCACCGGATGCGCGGACCGCACCCGATTGCGCCGGATCGCGCGTAGTTCCGAATACGCGCCAACCCGCCGGTTCAATGTGCCGCGACAGGGCCTGCGCCGAATATCCGTGACCGAATGAAAAGAGTGTCTTAACCATATCCTTCTTGATGATCGCCAATGGTCCAAGATGCAAGCACCCGCCACTGGATACTTGATTCGAATCCCCACATACGCCTTTCATGAGTCATGAGTACAAAATCGCCAGACCTGCATGCAGCTTATGCGCTAGACAGCCCCGAGGACCACAAACGGCTTTATGCCGAATGGGCCGGCGACTATGATGACGGTTTTGCGGCGCGCGAGGACTATCAGTTGCATATCCACACCGCCCGCGCCTTTGTCAGCGCCGGGGGACAGGGTCCGGTTTTGGATGTCGGTGCAGGCACCGGGCTTTGCGGTGCGGTACTGGCCGGGTTGGGCGTTGGTCCGATCGACGCCACCGATATCAGCGCCGAGATGCTGGATCAGGCCCTGCGCAAAGACATCTACCGCGACGCGATTGAGGCTGACCTGAACCAGGGCATCCCGGTGCCGCGCGACAGCTATTCGGGCATTGTGTCCTCGGGCACATTTACCCATGGCCATCTCGGCCCCGAGGCCCTGCCCGCGCTGTTGAACGTGGCCCGGACAGGCGCGCAATTCGCTCTGTCGATTAACGCGAAACACTACGAATCTCTGGGATTTGCTGACGCACTGCACCAGCTTGCCCATGGGCAGATACAAAACCTGTCCCTGCCCGAAGTTCGAATCTACGGCGACCTGGCTACCGGGCCCAACCGGGACGATACCGCCCTTATCGCAATGTTCGAGAAGATCTGAACCCGCTCAGCGCCCTTTCCAGACCGGGTCGCGTTTCTCGGCAAAGGCGCGCGCGCCTTCGAGGTTGTCTTCAGAACCATATAGAATGTCCACCGTCGGCAACTGCCGCCCGGTGATCCGGTTCATGGCATCCTGAAACTTGGAATCTTCGGCGTCGCGCACGATCTCTTTGATCGCCGCGTAAACCAGCGGGGGGCCGCTGGCCAATAAACGGGCCAGTTCCCATGCCCGGTCTAAAAGCTGATCACCTGGGACGATCTCGTTGATCAGGCCCCAACCTTTTGCCTCAACCGGATCGAACCAGCGGCCAGTCAGCAGCAGTTCCATCGCGATATGGTAGGGGATGCGTTTTGGCAGCTTTACACTGGCCGCATCGGCCACGGTGCCCGACCGGATTTCGGGCAGGGCAAAGCTGGCATGCTCTGCAGCGATGATCATATCCGCACTCAGCGCCAGTTCCAGCCCTCCACCACAGGCAATCCCGTTCACCGCGGCGATGACAGGCTTGTTCATATCCCGCAATTCCTGCAGCCCGCCAAAACCGCCGACTCCATAATCTCCGTCCACGGCGTCTCCGTCCGCGGCGGCCTTCAGGTCCCACCCCGGGCAAAAGAACTTTTCGCCACCACCGGTCAGGATGGCCACGCGCAACTCAGGATCATCGCGGAATTCGCGGAACACTTCACCCATGACCCGGCTGGTGGCCAGATCAATGGCATTTGCCTTGGGTCGGTCCAGAGTGACCTGCAGAATCGCGCCATCGCGCTTGGTTTTAACCGGGTTCATATACGTGCCTTTCGGATCAGAGCATCCACGGCCACAGCGCCATCGGGATTGCAGATGAGTGGATTGATTTCAACTTCGCTGACATGGGCTGCATTGGCAATAACATAGGCTTGCACAGCCTCGGCTGCATTCAGGATCGCCTCGGTATCCGCCGCCGGTTTACCGCGATACCCCGCAAGCAACGGCGCACAGTTCAGCTTGCCCAGCGCCTGACGGACCACGTCCCGGGATGACGGGATCAGCACTGAAACACTGTCGCGCAGAATTTCGGTCAGCACGCCTCCAGCCCCTAGCGTCAGAACATAGCCATGGGCCGGATCACGGGTGACGCCGATCAATAACTCGGCAACACCGCCTTGGGCCATCTCTTCGATCAGAACTTCGTCGGTTCCAAGCTCGGTCGCAACCGCGCTCAGATCGTCCAAGCCGACGCCAAGGCGCACCGCACCGTGTTCGGATTTATGCGCAAGCCCGACGCCCTTGACCGCGAATGGAGCCGTCAGATTCGATGCAGCATGCGCAGCCTTGTCCGGACGCGTCACTACGGATTGAGGAATCCGCAGACCATGATCTGCCAGCGCCCGTTTGGCCTCTGCTTCGGTCAAGACATGGTTTGCCTCAGCCTGCGAGGGCAACAGTACCGGATCAGCCGGTGCCGCAACCGGCCGCGCGGCGGCCTCAACCGCAGCCAAGGCTTCATGCAGACCGGCAAAAGGCACCACACCGCCGACCAGCAGGCGCTGCGCCACTTCCTCTGGCAAAAGTTCTGGTAGGGTCGCGGCAACGGCAAAAGGTCGCCCGGTTTGGGCGGCGCAGTTCAACGCCGCTTGGGTGGCACATTCCCAATCCGATGCGTCGGTATGAGGATAGTCGACAATCGCAATGGTAATGGCTTGTTCCGGCCCGGTCATCGCCGACCACGCGCGGGTCATCGCTTTGGTATCGCGCCATATATAGGTGTGGTAGTCCAGCGGGTTCGCCAACGCCACCATGGGCCCCAAAGCTGCGCGCAGGTCAGCTTGCTGCACCTTGGTCAATGGCGGGAAATGCAGATCGCGCCCCTCGGACATATCTGCGGCTAGGCTGGCCTCACCGCCCGAGCAGCTGATGGTACCCAACCCGCTGCCGCGCAATCGCCCCGTAACATGCAACAGCTTGAGACATTCCAAAAAGCTGGGAATGTCGTCCAACCGTGCGATTCCCAACCGGTCCAGAAACGCCTGCGCGCCCGCATCACCACCTGCCAAAGACGCGGTATGCGAAATCGTCGCCGCCTGCGCATGGGACGAGCGGCCCATTTTCAAAGCAACGACCGATACGCCCCGTCTGCGTGCCTTGTCGGCCAAAGCCTCCCATTTTCGCAGATCGCCAAACCCCTCGATATGAACACCGATAGCGGTGATCCGGTCGTCGTCCAGAAGTGTTGAGGCAACGTCAGCCTGATGTGTCTGCGCCTGATTCCCGCAGGTCAACATGAACGCCAGCGGTAGGGCCCGGCGTTGCATGGTCATGTTGATTGCAATATTCGAACTTTGCGTCAGGATCGCTACGCCTCGTTCCACCGGTTGCATCCCATGCTGATCCGGCCAGACTGCGACTTGATCCAGCCCGTTGACGAAACCATAGCAATTGGGACCCAGAACAGGCATTTCCCCGGCGGCTGCAATCAACTGGTCCTGCAGATCGGCGCCCAGATCATCCTCGGCTCGCGCCTCGGTGAACCCCGACGCGAAACAAACCGCACCCCCTGCCCCGATCGCTGCCAGCGCCTGAACCGCCTCGATTGTTGCATGACGATTGATGCCCACAAAGGCCACATCCGGGGCCGTGGGCAAATCCTCGAGCCGCGCAAAAACGCGCTCTCCGGCGACCTCGGCGGCTTTGGGATGGACCGGCCAGATATCGCCCTGAAACCCGAACTTGCGCGCCTGTTGAATGACTGACGCGCACCAAGCCCCACCACCGATCACAGCAATGGAGCTGGGGTTCAACGCCCGTGCCAGCGCCGTTGTCATGCGCCAAGTGCCCGCAACAGCTCACGACTGATGATGTGACGCTGAATCTCGCTGGTACCGTCCCAGATGCGTTCGACACGCGCATCGCGCCAGAACCGTTCCAGCGGGTAATCGTCCATCAGCCCCATGCCGCCATGTACCTGAATCGCGGCGTCAGTCACCCGTGCCAGCATTTCGGACGCATAGAGCTTGGCCGAGGCAATCTCGCGGTTTGCAGGCAGCCCTTTGTCCAGCCGGTCGGCCGCTGCCAGCGTCAACAGGTCAGCGGCATCGATTTCGGTGATCATATCGGCGATCTGGAATGACACGCCCTGGAACTTGCCGATTTTCTGACCGAATTGTTCACGCGTGGCTGCATAGTCCAGCGCATAGTCAAAGGCGCGACGTGCGCGTCCGACCGACATGGTCGCCACGGTGATGCGGGTGGCATATAGCCAGGTATTCATCACCTCGAACCCGCCATCGACCTCGCCCAACACCTGACTGTCGGGCAGGCGACAATCGTCAAAATCCAGGACCATGTTCTTATAGCCCCGGTGGCTGACCGATTTATACCCGTCCCGGATGGTGAATCCCGGCGTGCCGCGATCCACAAGAAAGGCTGTGATCCGTTTCTTTGGACCTTTTGGCGTCTGATCTTCACCCGTCGCGATGAAAACGATGATGAAATCGGCATGCTCCGCGCCCGAGATGAAATGTTTGGTCCCGTTGACGACCCAATCTCCGCCGTCTCGAACTGCGGCACATTTCATACCACGCACATCCGAACCTGCACCTGGTTCGGTCATCGCCAGTGCATCCATCCTTTCGCCCCGAACTGCGGGCATCAGATAGCGTTCGACTTGCTCGCCCTCGCAGGCCATCAGGATGTTTTGCGGACGGCCAAAGAAGTGGTTCAAGGCCATCGATCCCCGGCCCAGTTCGCGCTCGACCAGTGCAAATTCCCGATGGTTCAGCCCGGCACATCCGACGCTTTCGGGAAAATTGCAGGCATAGAAACCCAATTCAATTGTCTTGCGCTTGATCTCATCCGCTATTTCCTGCGGAACCTCGCCGGTACGTTCAACCAGCTCTTCATGTGGATAGATCTCTTTCTCGACGAAACTGCGAACAGTCGCGGCGATCATCTCTTGCTCGTCGGTCAGGCCATATTGCATCTGCGGTCTCCACATCTGGGGCTTGCGATATCGTGGCCCGGGTTGCAAAGTTCATCGTGCAGAAATAGACGTTAACCATGCGAAGATGGACAAAATCGCCTGCCGCGATGCAGCAATTCGGGGTTCTGCTTTTTGATGGGTTTTCAAACCATTGCCTTGCCAACACGGTCGAACCCCTGCGCGCGGCCAATTCGCTGGCTGGAAGAAAACTGTATGACTGGGAATTCCTGTCGCTGACAGAAGGGCCGGTCACATCATCCTCGGGGTTGCAGGTTACGCCGCACGCAAGACTGCAATCTGCCCGCGGCGGTACATTGATGGTGATGCCATCATATGGGTTTCGCGCGCATGGCGGCTGGCCGACGCTGACCGGATTGCGATCCGCCGCAAATCGCTATGACGTTCTGGCTGGGCTGGACACCGGAAGCTGGCTGCTGGCGCTGGCCGGACTGCTGGACGGGTATCGCGCCACCATCCATTGGGAAGAGCTGACCGGCTTTACCGAGCGGTTCCCCGAGATCGACGCCCGGCGCGAGCGGTATGTCTTAGACCGGAATCGCATTACCTGTTCCGGCGCCATGGCAGCTTTCGATCTTGTGTTGCATCTGATCGGTCATGACCACGGGCAGGCACTGGCACTGGAAGTCGCGCAGTTGTTCATGACCCGTGATTCCGCTCGGTCGCATTCCGGAGGGGCTGGGGCGACTACCGGCTATGTAAACAAGGCTCTGGCGCTGATGCAGGAGAATCTTGAAACTCCGCTGCCCATTACGGATATCGCCCGACAGGTCGGACGCTCGCACAAGGCATTGTCCACAAGGATGCAATCCGAACTGGGTGCGGGTCCGGCCCAGGTCTATCGCCGCTTGCGCCTGAATTTAGCGCGGAAGCTGGTGGCAGAAACCGACCTGACTGTCAGCGAGATCGCCCTGCGGGCCGGATACGATGATCCCAGCGCCCTGACCCGCGCCTTCCGAGCCGAATTCGGGATCACCCCCCGTGCCCTACGGGTCGGCTAGGTATACATCTGCTTTTTATAAGCCCGCGTGCGCGTCGTCGCCTCGGCTGAGCCGTCATGATAGGTGCCAAACCACTTGTCGAACGGGATCTCTGAGGTGCCATAGTTGCACTCGAAATACCGGTGATGCAGCTGGTGGAAAAAATCGCCTGCGCGGGCGGCCTCGGTCTCCCCGGCTTTCAGCTTTTCGAACCCGGAATGGGACAGAACCGGGCTGACCTGCTGGAAATAGGCGTGGAATAACAAATGTATCGGGTGCGACGGCACGATCAGGTGGATGAAATAGGTGGTGAAGTACAACAGGTTCTCAAACCAGTGATTTGATATCCCCGACCACGGCCCGATATTGACGTTGCGGTGATGCACCGCGTGGACATGTTTATACAGCTTGGGGTGATGTTCCAGCCGATGCACCCAATAGAAATGCAGCCCCGACCACATGGGGATTAGCGACATCCAGATCACAAACCAGACCGGTGCGGCGGACCATGTGACCGTGGGGACATAGCCATTTGCCATCGCCCAATAGATCCCCCATTGGTAAATCGTGGCGACACTCATGGCGCTGCCCAGGGTCCACCAGATATTGTCCCAGACCTGATTGCGAAAGGTGAAGGTCCCGTTGTCCCGGGTCAGATCCCGGCGGTCGAACTTCTTGTACATGCCCTGCCCTTTGCGCATGTACAGCCACCAATGCAGCCCGCCCGCGACCAGAATCTGAGGCACCATGTTCAGCAACCAGATTCGGAACATCCAGCCGGGCTGGAAGGTCTTCATCGTCTCTAAACCCGGGAAAAACAGCACATAGGCCACCACCGCAAGCCCCAGGCACAGGGTCAGGGCAGTGACCTGAAGCCATGCACCACCATACCATTTCAACACTGCAGACAGGCGGGGCGGCCAGTTAAACAGCGGGTTCAAAGCCACAGGCCCATCGGGGTGGTAATTCCAGCGGGCGGCCTCGGGATTTTGGTCAGTGTCCGGCATCACGGTCTCTCGTCAGCTTGCGTAATCCGAGCCTTCGGCATCCAACAGGGCCTTGATCTCACGCAAATGTGCCTCGGCCTGATCGGGATATTCTTCCAACTCCTGAGCTGTCTTTTCCGCAATCTCGTCTGACAAAACGCGCAGGGGTTGGCCCGTCTGTAAGGCACGGATATACGTTTCAGCAGCGCGCTCGAAATAGTAGAGTCTATTAAAGGCATCTGCCGGGTTACTGCCCAAAATCAAAACCCCATGATTACCCATGATCATGACTTTCTTTTTTGGGTCTGCCAGCATGGTTGCGCAACGTTCCCCCTCGCTTTCGAAAGCAAGTCCACCAAATTCGTGATCGACCACATAACGGTTGTAAAACGTAGTGGTGTTCTGATCGATCGGCGGCAATGTGCTGTCGGCCAACGAGGCCAGAACCGTGGCAAAGATGGAATGCACATGCATTACACAGCGGGCATGAGGACAGTGCCGGTGAATCGAACCATGCAGGCCCCAGGCAGTTGGGTCCGGTGCGCCGGGTTGGGTCATGACATCAGCGTCTTTGGCATCCAGAAATAGCAGGTTCGATGCTTTGACTCGTGCAAAATGCATCTGATTGGCGTTCATCAAGAATTGCGTGCCGTCCTGATTCACCGCCAAGCTAAAATGGTTTGCGACCCCTTCGTGCATATTCAGACGTTCAGCCCATCGAAATGTGGCCGCCAAATCCACACGTTCAGGCCAATGGTCAATATTGGGGCGCAAGCTGGCAACGCTCATTTCCGTCTCCTGTCAGCGGATTGCTTGATTGGAAAATCGTGCCCGCAGTAGAAAAAATTGACCAACGAAAAAATCGCGCCTATTTCATAAGCTGAACTAATGGCCAGGTTATGCCCATGCAAAAACAGCTGCCCCCGTTGGGTTGGCTTCGGACTTTCGAGGCCGCGGCCCGCCACCTGTCCTTTACCGCTGCAGCGCGCGACCTGAACATGACACAAAGTGCAGTCAGCCAGCAAATCAAGTCGCTTGAGGCCTATCTTGGCCAACCGCTTTTCCTGCGCCGTCCCCGCGCACTTGAACTGACCGGGGCCGGGATCAGCTATCTCCCTGTCGTGCGTGAGGCATTTCGCACATTACTGCGCGGAACGCGGGCCGTGACCGGGGCCCAGCAGAACGCGGTGCAGGTACAATGCAACATCACTTTTGCGGTCAACTGGCTGGCCCCCCGCCTTCCAATGTTTCAGGCCGAACACCCGTCTGTACAGCTGAACATATTCACCGAGTTGTGGGAGCCCCGGGAAATGGCGGAGGGGGCTGCGGTAGAAATTCGATTTTCGCTCAGACCTTCGGACACGGTGCGAACCGAACTGCTGCGATCCGATCATTATTATCCGGTTTGCGCGCCGGGCTATGAGGTGTCGCTGGATACACTACAGCGAACCCCTTTGTATGACTGCTCAAACCTGCTGTCGAATTGGCAGAATTGGATCGAAGATCAGGGTCTAATTTGGGAAAATCCTCCAATCACATATTCCACCACCTATCTGGTCAGCCTGTCGGTTGCGATGGCCGGGGGTGGCTTGTGCCTGACACATGACACAATCGCGCGCGACTTGATTGATGAAGGTCGATTGGTTGCACCATTCGAATATCGCGCAGTTGTGCCAGAGGCCTATTACCTGTTGCTGTCGCCTCAGGCAGAAGAGTCACCTGGAGCGATTGCCTTTGCCGAATGGGTCCGGCGCGAGATTGCGAAAACGTTCTCTGGCTAGGCTGTGGCTCTCCTGCCTAACATAGCGGCTCTTACGGGACCTTCACGGGGCTAGGCACAACAGCGCTGACGCGCTGCATGACGGAATCATGATAACTGCCGAGCAGGGGTTGCACCTTTCCGTGCGTTCGGGAAAGTTGGGCCATGGAATTCACACCTTTCCCAAGCTGGCCCGATACCGCCCCCCGTCTGATCGCTGTCGCCGCAGGGCGTCAAGCCGCTGACCTTGTTGTCCGTAGCGGGATCTGGGTTAACGTGCACAGCCGCGAAGCCCTGCCCGATCATGACATCGCGATTGTCGATGGACGTATCGCCTATGTTGGCCCTGATGCTTCGCACTGCGTCGGCCCGAACACCCGGATCATCGAGGCAGAGGGGCGGTATATGCTGCCCGGCCTGTGCGACGGGCATATGCATATCGAATCAGGAATGCTGACCCCGGCCGAATTTGCGGGGGCCGTTATCCCTCATGGCACGACAAGCATGTTCACTGACCCGCACGAAATAGCCAACGTCCTGGGGCTGGACGGCGTTCGTATGATGCATGACGAGGCGCTGATGCAGCCCGTTAACATTTTCACCCAGATGCCCTCTTGCGCGCCATCGGCGCCGGGGCTTGAGACCACCGGTTATGAGATCACCGCCGAGGACGTTGCCGAAGCAATGAGCTGGCCGGGCATCATCGGGCTGGGTGAGATGATGAATTTCCCTGGGGTGATCAATGGTGATCCCGTGATGCTGGCCGAGATTGCCGCGACCCAACGGGCAGGGAAAACCGTTGGCGGGCACTATGCTTCGCCTGATTTAGGGCCTGATTTCGCAGCTTATGTCGCAGGCGGCCCTGCCGACGACCACGAAGGCACCTGCGAGGCCGATGCCATCGCGCGGGTGCGTCAAGGGATGCGGTCGATGATGCGATTGGGATCGGCCTGGTATGACGTGGAAACTCAGATCACCGCCATCACCGAGAAAGGGCTGGATCCGCGCAACTTCATCCTGTGCACGGATGATTGCCATTCTGGTACCCTGGTCAATGAAGGGCATATGAACCGCGTGGTGCGCCATGCGATTGCCTGCGGCTGTGATCCGTTGATCGCGTTGCAGATGGCGACCATCAACACAGCCACGCATTTCGGGTTGGAACGCGATATCGGCTCGATCACGCCCGGGCGCCGGGCGGATATCATCCTCAGCTCGGACCTGAAGGACCTGCCCATCGAGCTTGTCATAGCGCGCGGCCAAATCGTGGCTGAGGACGGCAAGATCACCGCGGACTGCCCGCATCTGAATTGGCCTGCTGCCGCTCGAAACACCGTGCATCTGGGCCATGCCCTGACCAGCGCGGATTTTCAGATCGAGGCCCCTAAGGGGGCGAACCGCGTTCAGGCCAATGTGATTGGTGTGGTCGAAAACCAGGCCCCGACCAAAGCGCTAAAGGCCGAACTGCCCATCATTGGCGGCCTGGTTGAAGCCGAGGGTGAGGTCTGCCAGATTGCGCTTGTCGAACGCCACCGCGCAACGGGCGGGGTCACAAATGCCTTTGTCTCGGGGTTTGGATATCAGGGGCGCATGGCAATGGCTTCGACCGTGGCCCATGACAGTCACCATATGATTGTTGTTGGGACCGACCGCGAACAGATGGCCCTTGCCGCAAATCGGCTGGCCGAGATCGGCGGTGGCATCACCATTTTCCGAGACGGTGAGGAACTGGCGCTGGTGGAATTGCCCATCGCTGGACTGATGTCTGATAGCCCGGCAGCCGAAGTGGCCGCCAAGGCCGAACAAATGGTTCGGGCGATGCAGGCCTGTGGCTGTAAACTGAACAACGCCTATATGCAGCACTCATTGCTGGCCCTGGTGGTGATCCCTGAATTGCGGATCTCGGATGTCGGGCTGGTGGATGTGCGCAAATTTGAAAAGATCGATCTTTTGGAACCCCTTGCATGACAATAATACGAGCACCTAAGGCCCCCGCGCCCGAGAACTTCACCGATCCCGCAGCCGCGGTCGCAAGGTTGGAAGAACTGTACGAGCAAGCCACCAGCTTCCTGTGCGAGAACTTTGCCAATGTGATCGAGCACGGAGCACCAACTGAACGCTTCAGAGCCTATTACCCGGAAATTCGCATCAAAACCTCCTCCTATGCGCGGGTCGACAGCCGGCTAAGTTTTGGTCACGTCTCGGAACCGGGCATCCACTCGACCACTGTAACGCGGCCAGATCTGTTCCGGTCCTATTTGACCCAACAGATTGCCCTGTTGATCAGAAACCATGACCAGCCGGTCACGATCAGGGCTTCGGACACACCCATTCCGGTTCATTTCGCCGTGGCCAACAATCCTGATCTGATCGTTCCGCATCAGGGCGCCGCCGGATTTACCCTGCGCGATGTATTCGACGTACCAGACCTGACAACCACCCATGACGACATCGTCAATGGCGTCCATGACCACGAGGAAGAAGATGGCCCGCTGTCTTTGTTTACTGCGCAAAGGGTCGACTATTCACTGGCCCGGCTGGCGCATTACACTGCGACTGATCCCAGTCATTTCCAGAACCATGTGCTGTTCACCAACTATCAGTTCTACGTCTCGGAATTCGAAAACTATGCACGCGCGCAGCTGGCCGAACCAGACAGTGGCTATACCAGCTTTGTCTCGACCGGAAATGTCGAGATCACCACCGAAGGCGGAGTGCTGGAACAACCCCTGAAGCTGCCGCAGATGCCGACCTATCACCTAAAGCGGGCGGATGGATCGGGTATCACGCTGGTCAATATCGGCGTCGGACCGTCGAACGCCAAAACCGCGACCGATCATATCGCAGTGCTACGCCCGCATGCCTGGCTGATGGTTGGCCACTGTGCCGGGCTGCGCAACACACAGGCATTGGGCGATTTTGTTCTGGCCCATGCCTATCTGCGCGAAGACAAGGTTCTGGATGATGATCTGCCGGTCTGGGTGCCGATTCCTCCTTTGGCCGAAGTTCAGGTTGCGCTGGAACAAGCTGTAGCCGAGGTCACCGAGCTGGAAGGTTATGAGCTGAAACGGGTCATGCGCACAGGCACCGTCGCTTCGGTCGATAACCGCAACTGGGAACTGCGCGACCAGTCCGGCCCGGTACAGCGGCTCAGCCAATCACGGGCAATCGCGCTGGATATGGAAAGCGCGACCATTGCCGCCAACGGTTATCGGTTCCGTGTTCCCTATGGCACGTTGCTCTGTGTTTCAGACAAGCCGCTGCACGGCGAATTAAAGCTTCCTGGCATGGCCTCTGCCTTCTATACCACGCAGGTCAGCCGCCATCTCGCGATCGGAATTCGTGCGATGGAGCACCTGAGGGGCATGCCGCTGGAGCGCCTGCACAGCCGGAAATTGCGTTCCTTTGATGAAACGGCCTTTCTCTGAAGCAAAAAAGCAACGAATTCCCCCTATTTTTAGGGTTTTCGACGCTACTATTCGTTGTGTTCACCTACAATATCCCGTTACAGTTACGCGGTGAGGCCCTATTTATCGGGCACGTTAAGGAGACCAAGAAATGGCAAAGCCTATGACAAAGACTCAGCTGGTTGCTGCTCTCGCTGAGGAAATGGGAACCGACAAGAAAGCTGCGAACACTGCGCTGGAGGCCATGACCGGCCTGATCACCCGCGAAGTGTCGGCGGGCGGCGCGGTGACCCTGCCTGGTGTCGGCAAAATCTACTGTCGCGAGCGCCCCGAGCGCATGGTGCGTAACCCTGCCACCGGCGAGCAGTTCAAGAAAGAAGCCGACAAAGTGGTCAAAATGACCATTGCGAAGGCGCTAAAGGACAGCGTGAACGGCTGATCCAGCTTTCACTGCAAAACGATCAAGGGCCGCCGCTTGGGGGCCCTTTTTCTTTTACCCCCCTATTGAAGCCAGTTTTTTGTAAGGCTTTGGGAGGCCGGCCGTGGTCAGCCTGGTGTTATGCAATCTGAGATCAGCGAAGAATAAATCTAGCGCCGCGCTCATTAGCTGGGTGCGCAACAGGACCGGTGGCCTAAGCTGGCGAATGCCACAAATTCGCGAGGCTGGCCCCGTCACAGAACAAGAACGGACAATATCCGGTCGACTTTCGGACCAGTAATTTGTTTTGCCGCACTCGCCCCAAAAAGAAATTCATTCTCGGCGATGGATATTTTGATTGGCTCATCCGAACCAATTTTTAGTCATGTGTCACCTTTCGAAGCGAGTGAACTGTCTAAAGTATTGAAAATAAATGATTTCATTAGATATCTTGGCGACCCCGGCAGGATTCGAACCTGCAACCTGCCCCTTAGGAGGGGGCTGCTCTATCCAGTTGAGCCACGGGGCCGCGCAAAACTCTCTGTAGCGTGGTTTTTTCGGGTTGTCATCGGCTTTGAAGGGCAGTTGTAAAATGCGTCCTGTTCACGCTACCATCGGACAAAACAACAACGCAGGTGCATCCCGTGACCACAGAAAACAAACGCCCACTCACCCTTCGTGATGTTTCTGAAGCGTCCGGAGTGTCTGAGATGACGGTCAGCCGGGTTCTGCGCAATCGGGGTGACGTGTCGGATGCGACCCGCACACGCGTTCTGGCCGCAGCAAAAGAACTGGGATACGTGCCGAACAAAATCGCTGGTGCGCTTGCCTCAAGCCGGGTGAACCTTGTGGCGGTGATCATCCCGTCGCTGTCGAACATGGTGTTCCCCGAGGTGCTGACCGGGATCAATCAGATTCTTGAGGATACCGAGCTACAGCCAGTGGTCGGCGTCACCGATTATTTGCCCGAAAAAGAGGAAAAAGTCCTGTACGAGATGCTCTCGTGGCGGCCCTCGGGCGTGATCATCGCCGGATTGGAACATACCGATGCCGCACGCGCCATGCTGGATTCGGCGGGGATTCCGGTGGTCGAGATCATGGACACCGATGGTAAGCCGGTGGACGCGATGGTCGGGATTTCCCATCGCCGCGCTGGGCGTGAGATGGCACAGGCGATCCTGAAAGCGGGCTATGAACATATCGGCTTTATGGGCACCAAAATGCCCCTGGATCACCGCGCCCGGAAACGGTTCGAAGGCTTTACCGAAGTGCTGGGCAAGCATGGGATCGAGATCGAAGACCGCGAGTTTTATTCCGGGGGCTCGGCCTTGGCCAAAGGCCGCGAGATGACTCAAGCCATGTTGGAACGCTCACCGGATTTGGATTTCCTGTATTATTCCAACGACATGATTGGTGCTGGCGGGTTGCTGTATCTGTTGGACCAGGGGATAGACATTCCAGGCCAGATCGGTTTGGCAGGGTTCAACAATGTCGAACTGTTACAGGGTCTGCCGCGCAAGCTGGCCACAATGGATGCATGTCGACACGAGATTGGGCGCAAGGCAGCCGAGATAATCGCCGTTCAGCTTTCCGATCCCGCTTCCGAGGTCGAAAACCGCATAACTCTGACCCCCAAGATCAGTTATGGCGATACGCTGAAACGCCGCTGACCCATGGCGATGCAAAGGCTGAACAATCGGGCGGCCCGCGCCCTGTTCATGGACCGGCACGCGCTGGCAGAACAGCCGTCCGGGGCTGCGAAAGGGCATGACCTGCTTGAATTGATCAGGCGTCTGGGATTTGTTCAGCTGGACAGTATCAACACGGTCGCCCGCGCCCATGACATGATCCTGTTTTCGCGCAGGCCCGCCTATCGCGCCAAAAACCTCAAGCATGTGTATGAACGTGACCGTGGGCTGTTCGAACATTGGACTCATGATGCCGCAGTCATTCCGATGGAGTTCTACCCCCATTGGCATCTACGGTTTCAGCGCGACGCTGACCTGCTGAAATCGCGCTGGAAAAACTGGCGTCGCGATGGGTTCGAGCAGCAATTTGAAACCGTATTGCAGCATATACGCGATCATGGGCCGGTTTCGTCATCGGATGTGGGAAAAGACGAAAAGAAAGGCTCCGGCGGATGGTGGGATTGGCACCCGTCGAAAACCGCGCTTGAATTCCTCTGGCGCTCGGGCGCGCTGACCGTGATCGGCAGGCAGGGGTTCCAGAAACGCTATGACCTGACCGAGCGGGTGATCGAGACGCATCTTTGCCCCGGCAATATGCCTTGTGACGCCGAACATACCGTGGATTGGCTGTGCCATGCGGCACTTGACCGGCTTGGGTTTGCGACTTCGGGCGAATTGGCGGCGTTTTGGGACACGGTCAGCGCAGCTGAGGCGCGAGACTGGTGCAAAACCGCCTTGACCGAAGGCCATGTCGAAGAGATCGAGATCGTATGCGCCAATGGCCAGGCCAGAAAGCTGTTCGCACGTCCAGGAATCGCGGAACAGGCCGCGCAGATCCCCCCAGCGCCGGGTCGGATCAGAGTGCTGAGCCCGTTTGACCCCATGCTGCGTGACCGTGACCGTGCGCAGCGGCTGTTTGGGTTTCACTACCGGATCGAGGTGTTTGTCCCCGCCCCGAAACGCACCTATGGCTATTATGTTTTCCCGCTTCTCGAAGGCGACCGGCTGATTGGCCGGATCGACATGAAGGCCCATCGCGATCAGTCGGTGCTGCGGGTCAGCGCCCTGTGGCCAGAACGAACAGTACGGTGGTCAGATGCCCGCACGCGCCGCCTACAGGCCGAACTGGACCGGGTTCGTCGCTTTGCCGGGTTGGATGACATAGAATTTGCCGAGAATTGGCAAAAAGACCCTATTTAGGGTCTGATATACTCAATTTGACCGGCAGCAACCCGTCAATCTCCCCCTCCAGTGAATCTCCGGGCTGAACCGGTCCTACACCAGCCGGCGTTCCGGTCAGGATCAAATCCCCTGGTCGCAGATGATAATAGCCGGACAAGTGACTTATGATCTCGTCAATCGACCAGATCAGCTCATCCAAGGTTGCGTCCTGCCGGGTTTCGCCATTAACGCGCAAAATGATGCGTTTTTGCGGGTCGGGTTGCCAATCGCTCACGCGGGTCAGAGGGGCAAATACGGCTGCATTCTCGAAATCTTTTCCAAGATCCCAAGGGCGCTGTTTGTTGCGCTCGCGAATTTGCAGATCACGTCGGGTCATGTCCAGGGCGCAGCCAAAGCCAAACACCGCTTCCTGCACCTGAGAAGTATCAGCTTGAAAAACCGGCTTTCCGATTGCAACAGCCAGCTCCATCTCATGGTGGAAATTTTCGGTCCCCGGAGGGTAAGCCGTCGTCACCCCAGACAGGACCGCGTTTGCAGCGGCCTTGGTGAAATAGAAAGGGGCCTCACGGTCGACCTCATGTCCCATTTCAGCCGCATGTGCGGCATAGTTCCTGCCCACACAAAAGATTCGCCCAACCGGGTATGTGTCGTCCTCGCCGGTAACCGGCAAAGCGATCGGATCAGGAATAGAGAACAGGCTACCCATCATCATGCCGCCATAACACAGGTTAGTTAAAGTGGATATTAAAGGGCATAAACCAGAGCAAGTCGCAATCCTTGGAAACCCGCACGCCGGTTTTTGCCGACAATTCGGGGATGATTCGGCACAGGCTTGCCCAAATCGAACCGGTAAGCCTGCGCGTGTTTCAAAATTCGCAGACATGGCTACTTATGGCGCTGGGCTTACTTTCAACATGCGACTGAAAACACTGCGACAGCTCATTCAGATTTTAGCCGTCAAACCTTGGAAAACTGCTGTATCGCGCTAGCTTATTGCTAACAGAAAGCGTTCAGCACTGAGACGTCACCACTCACAAAGGCGGCGGACCACCAATCCTCCGCCTTCTTGCGAAGACACCCGCGTGGACGGCAGAAATCGCTGAAATCCGGGTGCGAGTATTCAGAGGACCACGGCCAAACACCCATCCCCCTGGGTAAGTTTGCGCCTGAGAAACCCCGATTTTCGGGGTCTGATGTTCTCTGAAACGTTGCCGGATCGTTTGAACACCCCTCGTATCCGGCTGTAGGCCAGGCACATGGTCCACTCGGGCCTGGCCACTCCGCCAGAGAGGTCACAAAGGCCCTCTGGCGGGGCCCACACACTGTTAGTCCCGAGAATCTGATTGTAATTTCAACTCGTGCAGATCGTTGAGAAGATCCAGCAACGCCTCATGCCGCTCTGGTCCCAGCGTGTTGCGGATTTCTTCAGCCAAAAGCAACGTATAGTCGATGTTATCCCGGATAATCCCTGCCCCTTTGACCGTGATCTCAACAATCTGCCTGCGCTTGTCGACCGGATGGCTTTTCCGCACGACAAGGCCCTTGGCCTCAAGCTTTTGCAGAATGCGGGTCAGGCTGGGCAAAAGCAGACAGGCACGGTCAGCAATATGCGTGGGCTCTTGAGGGCCTTCCTCTTCCAGCACCCGCAGAACTCGCCATTGCTGTTCGGTTACGCCCGCTTCGACAAGCATTCTACGGATAGGCCCCATAACCCGTTCCCTCGCGCGCAGCAGCGCAATAGGCAAAGACCGGGACGTCAATGGAATTTCATGAGCCATGTTAAATTCTGGCCGAATTCGGTTCATTCTTCAACTGACCTTTCCGTGTTTGGAATTCTAGGCATTTATCGCTTATTAGAGCCTAAATTATTCCATTTCTCTCTGCGGAAACATGTTCAGATAAATCTCAGACCACTGGATTCCTGCAAAGGGCGTTGACGTTTCAACCCGGATATTCATCACTGGCACAGGATCGAAAGCGGTGTTCAGAGAAGATTGGAAGATAAAATGAACTGGGATGAATTCTCGGATTGGGGCGCCAAGATTGCTGAGTGGGCACAGGATTACCATCTGACTGTCGGCGACAATCCGGTTCGGGCCAGAACGGAACCCGGTGATATTCTTAACGCCTTACCCGCGCGCCCTCCCGAGCGCTCCCAGGCGATGGAGGAAATCTTTCACGATTTCGAACAGATCGTGATGCCTGGGATTACCCATTGGCAACATCCTCGCTTTTTTGCCTATTTTAATGCAAACGCCTCGGCCCCGTCGGTTCTGGCCGAGTTTCTAACCAGCGCCATCGCTCCGCAATGCATGTTGTGGCAGACATCCCCCGCCGCGACCGAGATGGAGACGCGGATGATGGATTGGTTGCGGCAGGCCCTGGATCTGCCCACGGGCTTTGCAGGTGTCATTCAGGATTCCGCCTCGTCCGCGACCCTGGCCGCTGTGCTGACCATGCGGGAAAAGGCGCTGAATTGGCAGGGCAACCAACATGGGTTGTTCGGACAGAAACCGCTGCGCGTATATTGCTCGGCCGAAGTCCATACCTCGGTTGATCGCGCCATATGGGTTGCGGGGATCGGGCAGGAAAATCTGGTGCGGGTGCCCATACAAGGCGACTGGCGCGGGATGGACCCACAGGCGCTGGAAGCAGCAATTCAAGCCGATTTAGACTCTGGTTATCAGCCAACCGGCGTGATCCTCTGCGTCGGCGGCACCGGAACCGGCGCGGCCGATCCGGTAGAGGAATGTCTGAAGATTGCGCAAAAATACGGGCTATATTCGCATGTCGATGCAGCTTGGGCTGGCTCGGCCATGATATGCCCCGAATACCGCCATTACTGGGAAGGAGTCGAGCATGCCGACAGCATCGTGTTCAACCCGCATAAATGGCTGGGCGTTCAGTTCGATTGCTGCGCCCATTTTCTGAAGGACCCCGATGATCTGGTACGGACACTCGCGATCAGCCCGGAATTCCTGAAGACCCACGGCAAGGACGGGATCATAAATTATTCTGAATGGTCGGTACCGCTGGGCCGCAGGTTCCGAGCCCTGAAACTGTGGTTCGTCATCCGCGCCTATGGTCTGGAAGGGCTACGTGAAAGGTTGCGCAATCATATAACATGGTCAGTGGCTCTGCATGACCGGCTGAAAGCGGAATCCGATTTCGAAATCACCACTAACCCTATGTGGTCATTGTGGACATTCCGCTATGCCCCCCCTGGATCAACCGATCTGGACGATCTGAACCTACGGCTGGTCAATGCGATCAATGATGATGGTCGCATTTACTTGACTCAAACCCGCGTTGATGGCGACTTGGTGATCCGCTTTCAGGCCGGTCAGTTTGAAACCACGCAGGCAGACGTCCAAATGGCATTTGACGTGATCACTGAAATCGCCCGCTCGCTAAACTAGAGGTTCCACATGTCCGCACCCGTCAACACGTTCAAACAAGCCCTGAAAAACGGCGACCATCTGATTGGGTGTTGGTCCAGCTTTGCTGAGGCGGTAACAGCCGAGATCATGGGCACTGCCGGATTCGACTGGCTGGTGATCGACGGTGAGCACGCGCCGAATGATATCCGGTCCATCCGGGATCAGCTGATCGCGCTGGCCGCCAGTCCGACACATCCCGTCGTGCGAATCCCGGTGGGCGACACCGCATTGATCAAGATGGTGCTGGACGCAGGTGCTCAGACAATCCTGGTACCGATGGTGGAAAGTGCCGAACAGGCGCGCGATCTGGTTCGTGCCTGCCACTATCCGCCCCAAGGTGTGCGGGGCGTCGGCGCGATGGCCTCACGCGCAACGCAATACGGAACGGTTCAGGACTACATTCAGACCGCAGACGATCAGATATGTCTGCTGTTACAGGTGGAAAACCGCGCCGGTATCGCCGCATTGGATGCCATTGCACAGGTAGAAGGCGTGGATGGCGTGTTTATCGGTCCGTCTGACCTGTCCACTGACATGGGTTTTCAGGGAAACAGCGCCGCGCCCGAGGTCCAGGCGGTGATCGCCGACGCGATGAAGCGCATCGTTGCAGCAGGCAAAGCCCCGGGCATTCTTGGTGTCACGGATGAGGCATCGCAGGCCTATAAGGACATGGGCGCCCAGTTCCAGGCGGTGGGGATCGACGTGATGCTGCTGACACAGGCGGCGCGTGCCCTGGCCGCAAGGTGGAAGGCCTAAGCCCGCATCGCCGAGGCCGCCTGAGCATACCCGCCCGAGGCACCATCGACGAAATGGACGTGATCGTCACGGGTGGCCGAGGGGACAAAGCAGGTCATCATCGCCTCATCCTGCGCGTGCAGCCCGTATCGGATCCTGCCCTGTTTCCGGGCCTGTTCAAGAACGGTCTGAATCTGGTTCAGGGTGGCCGGGTCACAATCCAGCGTCATTTTCAGCCCGTCATCGAATTTGCGGAAATCCGCATTGCGACTAACCGTGCGCTTATAGTGTTCCGGCTCAAAATTCCCCAATCGCTTGCCAGATTTGAACAGCAGCCCGATCATCAAATTCTGCGCCAACAGCTTGATTTTCTGCTGCAAAAGATTGCGACCCGCACGGGACACATGGGCGTCCAGCGCCAATCCAGGCGGCGGCCAGCGGATCGGAGGGCCGCTTTCCGGCATCGGGTGGCCGGACCGGTCCAATCCTTCAGCGGCCACTAGAACAGCCCGTGACAGGTCGGCGAAATCGGTCTCGGTAGCGCGGGCAGTTGGCTGCACCACCACCGAGACAATCTGACCATTCTGCGCCTTGCTGTTGGACCAGCGGCAGGACAGCCCGGTCAAATCCGGCAGCGCACCGGGGGCTGCGTACGGAACCTCAAACCGGCCTGCTTTCATCTCGGCCTCGGCCCAGGCCAGACCACCGCCCGAGAACATCGCATAATCCACCCCCTCGGATGGCGCGTAACGCGCAACCCGAAGATCCTTGCCCGCCTGCCGGATTTCGGCGACGGGCACGACGGCCCCGCGCAGTGCGATCTCGAACTCTTCTTCCGCCCAGCGCCGCAAATCGGCCAGAACGCTACGTGCTGCCTCTGCCGCGCTTGCCGGTACGGCGAACCCGGCACCATCACCCCCAAAGACATAGGGAAATTCTTGCCCGCGAAGCGCATTGATCATGGCCGAGATCACCGCGGCCCCAACCATGTTCACGGCCTTGTATCGTCCCCGCTCTATCTGACCGGTGGAATCCGCGACATCTGCGACACCAAGAACCCATTCCGTCGGCACCGCGGTAAAGCGTTCAGGATCGGTCAGATTGTTAAAGTCCCGCAACAGCGGAAGGCTGTCATAAAATGCGGCCTGTGCATCTTTCATTGGTTCCTCGACAATATGAATAGACCTTCAGATAGCCCAAATTTGCTCGATGTCCGCTGAAAACATCATAGCACACGCGCTTGTACATATCACGGGGACATGCCAAGCATTTGCTGGCGGGTTGGGCGAAAGAGGCGTCTCATGAAAACCGGACTGGTGGTTCTGTGTCTGGGCTATGTGCTCAGCCAATTTTTTCGTGCCTTTCTTGCCGTGCTCAGCGTCGATCTGGGGCGTGACATCGGGGCAAGGCCCGAAGATCTGGCCTTTGCTTCGGGGCTTTGGTTTCTGGTCTTTGCCGCCATGCAACTGCCAGTGGGTTGGGCGCTGGACCGGATCGGGCCGCGTTTGACGGCTGCGGTTTTGTTGCTGGCAGGCGGCGCGGGCGGCGCTACGTTGTTTGCAGTGGCCAGCACCCCGTTTCATATCGCAATCGCGATGGGGCTGATCGGAGTCGGGTGCTCGCCCGTTCTGATGGCATCCTATTACATCTTTGCCCGCGAATACCCGCCCGCCCGCTTTGCCACGCTAGCAGCCATCATGCTGGGCGTTGGGTCGGTCGGCAATCTGGTGGCCTCCTACCCCACAGCACTTGCGGTCGAACTGATGGGCTGGCGCGCCACAATGGCTACACTGGCCGTCGTTTCGGCCATTATCGCAGCGGGCATCTGGATCAGCGTTCACGACCCCAAACCGGTTGAGACCGAGCATCGCGGGTCAGTGCTGGACCTGCTGAAAGAACCTGCCCTTTGGGCCATCCTGCCGCTGATGCTGGTGGCCTACGCCCCGGCGGCTGCGACACGAGGCCTGTGGGCAGGTCCATATCTGAACGACGTTTTCGCCCTCAGCACCACGCAGATCGGAACCGCGACGCTGGTCATGGGGGCGGCTATGATTGCCGGCACCTTTGCCTATGGGCCCCTGGACCGGCTGCTGGGAACACGGAAATGGGTAATCTTTGGCGGTAATGCTTTAGGCGCGGCGGCGCTGGGGCTGTTGTGCCTGTGGATCGACATGGCGGTCTGGGTGTCAGTAAGTCTGATGGCGGTGGTCGGTTTCATGGGCGCCAGCTTTCCGGTCATCATGGCCCATGGCCGCGCCTTCGTGCCGCCGCATCTGGTCGGGCGTGGCATGACCCTGTTAAATCTGTTCGGCATCGGCGGAGTGGGTCTGGCGCAATTTGTCACCGGCCGCGTCCATGCCGCGACAGTGGACATCAGTCCAACCGCGCCCTACACAGCGATATTCGGCTTTTTTGCAGTCACGCTTGCCATTGGATGCGTGATTTACCTATTCAGCCGCGACAGCGTTGACTGACGCTGGAACCACCGGGAGAGCCCATGTCCGACCCTGTTGTCATCGCACCCAACCTCAAACGCAGGCTGTCCGGCGTGACCGCGACGATTGCGCGGCTGGTGCCTTTGCAGGTGCAATGGATCGACATCGCCGCCACCGGACCGGGCCTTCCAGCCGACCTGCCCCATATCCCGCTGGGCCGCCTGCCCTTTCTGTCGCGCAAGACCACGCGCGTCTGGCATGCGCGCCGCAATACCGAGATGCTGTTGGGCCTGTTCCTGCGCAATGTCTTTCGTCTGCGCCTGAAACTGCTATTCACCAGCGCCTCGCAGCGGTCGCATACGGGCTATACCAAATGGCTGATCGACCAGATGGACGCGGTGGTTGCCACCTCGCGCAAAACCGCCGGATATCTTGAGCGGGACGCGCAGGTCATCATGCATGGCATCAACCTGCAGAATTTCACCCCGCCCGCGGACAAAGCCGCCCTGCGGGGCAAACTTGGCCTGCCCAGTGGTCTGCTGCTTGGGTGCTATGGCCGTATCCGGCACCAGAAAGGCACCGATGCTTTCGTCGATGCGATGATCGACCTTTGTGGCCGTTTCGAAGACGTCCATGGCATCGTCATGGGCCGCGCGACCGAAAAACACACCGGCTTTCTGGCCGAGTTGAAAGACAAGGTCGCCAAGGCGGGCCTGTCTGACCGCATCCTATTCAAACCCGAGGTCACTGTGGATCAGATCGCCGAGTGGTACCAGGTGCTGGACTTGTTCATCGCGCCGCAACGCTGGGAAGGCTTTGGTCTGACCCCGCTCGAGGCGATGGCCTGCGGCGTGCCTGTGGTGGCAACCGATGTCGGTGCCTTTGCAGAGATCGTGACCGACCCCTCACTGGGCCATGTGGTCGAACCGGGGAACATTCCCGCCCTGGCTGATGCCGCCGCTGAAATGCTGTCGAACCCCGAGTCGCTGGCGCTATCCGGCAGCGCCGCCCGCGTCCATGTGGAACAGAATTTCGACATCTACGGCGAGGCAAAGACCTTGGTGGCGCTCTATGAACGGCTTCTAACCGACGCCTGAGGCGATGCACCGCGTCAAATCGGTGTCATTGGGGGAAATATCCCGTGAAACCTCTTTTTTCTTTGCTGCAACGCGGCTATGAACGCGCGTCCTTAACTTTGGAGACATGAAATGGGCTATCGCGTCGTAGTCGTCGGCGCCACAGGTAATGTGGGCCGCGAAATGCTGAACATTCTGGCAGAACGCCAGTTCCCCATCGATGAACTTGCCGTGCTGGCAAGCCGTCGGTCGCTGGGAACCGAAGTAAGCTTTGGCGACAAGACACTCACGACCAAAGACCTGGACACGTTTGATTTCACCGGCTGGGACATGGCGCTGTTTGCCGTGGGATCCGAGGCGACCAAGGTCTACGCCCCCAAGGCGGCGGCGGCTGGCTGCGTGGTGATCGACAACTCGTCCCTGTATCGCTATGACCCTGCAATTCCGCTGATCGTGCCGGAATGTAACCCCGAGGCGATCCACGACTATAAGAACAAGAACATCATCGCCAACCCCAACT
Source organism: Ruegeria sp. CDSC025 (assembly GCF_059610805.1). Taxonomy (NCBI): domain Bacteria; kingdom Pseudomonadati; phylum Pseudomonadota; class Alphaproteobacteria; order Rhodobacterales; family Roseobacteraceae; genus Ruegeria; species Ruegeria sp. CDSC025. Next base: position 28,845 of record NZ_JBXWOJ010000020.1, read on the forward strand.
GCTCGACCGCGCAGATGGTTGTCGCGCTGAAACCGCTGCATGATCGCGCCAAGATCAAGCGCGTCGTCGTGTCGACCTATCAGTCGGTTTCCGGCGCGGGCAAAGAAGGGATGGATGAGCTGTGGGATCAGACCAAAGCCATCTACAACCCCACCACCGAAGTTCCGCCGAACAAGTTCCAGAAGCAGATCGCCTTCAACGTCATTCCGCAGATCGACGTCTTCATGGAAGACGGCTCGACCAAGGAAGAGTGGAAGATGGTTGTCGAGACCAAAAAGATCGTCGACCCGTCGATCAAGGTCACAGCCACCTGCGTCCGCGTACCGGTATTCGTCGGCCACTCTGAGGCCGTGAATATCGAGTTCGAGGAATTCTTGGACGAAGACGAAGCCCGCGATATCTTGCGCGAAGCTCCGGGTATCATGGTGATCGACAAGCGTGAGGACGGTGGCTACGTCTCGCCGATCGAATGCGCGGGTGATTTCGCCACCTTCATCAGCCGCATCCGTCAAGATTCAACCATCGAGAACGGCCTGAACCTGTGGTGCGTCAGTGACAACCTGCGCAAGGGCGCAGCGCTGAACGCGGTACAAATCGCCGAATTGCTGGGCCGTGAGGTCCTGAAGAAGGGGTGAGCGATACGCACAACCCTTAGCATTGATTAAGTAAACCCCGCTGCATGGTCAGCGGGATTTTTTTATTTTATTGAACGTCGGCAAGGCGGACAAAACTGCCATTGGAGAAAAGCGAGGTAATGCTTGAAAAATCTTGCTTCCGCTGGGATGGTTTATCCGACAGTATTTTCTGAGGAATTTCGAATGCATTTTCCCAAACTTGCCGCAGTTTCGTCGATTGCTCTTGCAATAACCAGTTCGCAAGCGCTCTCCCAGGATGGGGGACCGATACTGTTCACAAACGTCAACGTGTTTGATGGTGTGAATGAGGAAATGATTGCAAATGCCAATGTCGTTGTAACCGACAATCTGATTACAGAAGTTTCCTTAGAACCCCTTTCAGTCGCTAATGGTATCGTCATCGACGGCGGTGGACGCACGTTGATGCCTGGCCTGATCGACGTACACTGGCACACGCTTTACTGCTGCAATCCGCAGAGCGTGGTTGTGACCGGCGATATTCTTGAGGTCGCGGTGCGGGGTGCCATCGGGTCCGAAGGCACATTAATGCGCGGCTTCACTACGGTGCGCGACGTTGGCGGCAATTCATTTGCCATAAAACGGATGATTGACGCAGGCGAGATCGAAGGCCCTCGTATCCTGCCGTCCGGCCCGCCCGTGACACAAACCGGCGGCCACTTTGACTATCGCCCCTACCAAGCGGTTCCGACGAACGGCGCGGATTCGCAATGGTACTGGTACAGCGTTGGTTTGATGGCGCAGGCTGATGGTGTTCCGGAAGTGGTCAAACGCGCGCGTGAGATCATGCGCATGGGCGCGACCCAGCTTAAGATTTCCACCGGCGGCGGGGTGTCATCTACCTATGACCCTCTGGATGTACGCCAATACACCAAGGCCGAAATCGAGGCATTCGTAGAGGTGGCTGACACCTACAACACCTATGTTGCATCTCATGTCTTCACGGACGAGGCAGTGGAGATAGCCGTTGCCGCTGGCGTTAAGTCCATCGAGCATGGCTTCTTGATGAGCCGCGAAACGATGGAACTGATGCGCGACAACGACGTGTGGTTGTCAGTGCAGCCTCTTCTGGATGACGAGGATGGCTTTTCTTTCGACGACCCTGTTAGCCAGCAGAAATGGATCGACGTCACCAACGGTACAGATTTCACCTACAAAACGGCGAAAGAAGTTGGCGTGAAAGTCGCTTTCGGCACCGACATCCTGTTCGATCCCAAACTGGCCGAACGTCAAGGCGCGTTCCTTGCCAAGTTGCAGCGCTGGTACACGCCATACGAGGTGCTGAAAATGGCGACTTCAACCAATGCTGAACTGCTCAAACTCTCAGGCCCGCGCCACCCCTATCAACAAGGCGATTTGGGTGTAATCGCAAAGGGCGCTTATGCCGACTTAATCCTTGTGGACGGCAATCCGCTGCAAGATATCGACCTGATCGCAGACCCGCATGAGAATTTCGATCTGATCATGAAAGACGGCAAAGTCTACAAGAACACGCTGGACTGAGTTCCAGATGAAGTCCTTTGCTCAAAGCCAGCTTTGTAACGACTGCTCGGGGCTCAAAGCCGCCATCCGAATACACCTCGGGGTCCTCTAAATCACCCCTGCCCCTCGACCAGCGTTTTCAGATTATCCAACCCGCGCTGGTAATCTCCGCCAACCCATTTATCCATCATCAGCCCCATCCAGCGGGACATGGGATTCATACCCAATTCGGATTCAAACCCCCAGGTCACTTTGGTGCCGCTGCCCTCCGGCTGCAGTTCAAACATGGCAATGGCAGTGCCCATTGGACCAAAATCCAAGGCGGTTCTGACCATCTGGTTTTCAACGCTTTCGGTGATCTCTTGCGAACCGGTGCCGACCTGCCGGTGATCCGACGACCAGTTCAGCACATTCCCGACCCCAGAATCAGGCCCGCCATAGGTCAGCTTCGTCTCGGCATCACGAGATAACCATGGCGACCATTTCTCGGTCTCCTGCATGGAGTTGACATAAGGAAAGATGACCTCGGGCGGCGCATCAATCGTGATGCTACGCGAAACTTCTGCTTTGCCTGGCAATATAAAGGACACCCCTACCAGAACCAGAATCAAGACTAGCAAAGTGACAAGAACACGTTTGATCAATCGCATGGAATGCTCCGAATCCCTAAAATGACATCCCAAACTTATCAAAAAAACAGCGCGGAATCAGTAGTCTGATCCGCGCTGCCTGAAATCGTCGAAAATCCGCCAGGTCAGACGACCACGAATTTCTTTTCGCCGGGATCATAACACTGAAGGCCACCTTCACCGATATCTGTCCACAAACCGTGCAGGCTGAGCGAGCCGCTCTCTACCGCCGCGGAGATGAAGGGGAAGGTCATCAGGTTTTCGAGCGAAGCAACAACCGCCTGCCGTTCGAACTGGCGTGCTTGGTCGGTGCTGTCTTCGATATCGGCAACCAGATCATATTTTGGTTTGAGGATATCCATCCAGCGACCAACAAAGCTTTCTTTGGCTTCCAGTAGTGGTGCCTGGCCCTTGCACATGTCGATACAGCCCTGCACACCACCGCATTGGGAATGGCCCAGCACGATCAGATGCGCCACTTTCAGCGCGGTCACCGCGTATTCGATGGCAGCACTGGTGCCGTGATGATCACCGTCGGGCGCATAAGGCGGAACCAGGTTTGCAATGTTGCGGTGAATAAAGAACTCACCCTGATCCGCCCCAAAAATCGAGGTGACATGAACCCGGCTGTCGCAACAGGAAATCACCATGGCCCGCGGACGCTGTCCTTCGGTGGCCAGGCGGCGATACCAGACCTGGTTTTCCGAATATGTGGTGGCTTTCCAGCCATGATACCGATTGACCAGATAGTTTGGCAAAGGTTTGGCGAATTCCATTCTTGTGTCCCTGTTCATGTCTCGGTGGACTGCTGTAACCTGAATTCGAAGAAAATTCGAGCCATTATCCTGCCCCATGGCAAGGTTTTGCAAAGGAATTGCGCACCACATTCGGGCTATGCCGTGGGGGCGTATAGGATTGGGGTGAATGTGGTGGAAAAGATCGTCACGCTTGAACACAAAGAAACAGTGCGGCTGGATTCGGATCGTCTGAATGGGCTGTATCGACAACTGGGTGAGAAAAACGCGTTGGACGTGCTGTGTCGCACGGTCGAGGAATTGGCGGTGCGCCTGTCGAATTGCGAGCGGTTCTGGAGACAGCGTGACTGGGCCGGGCTGCGCAAATGTGCGCGATCCATTGTGGCCATTGCCGAACAGATCGGAATGATGGCGCTGGCCTGTGTGGCGAATGATGTGGCGCAGAATGTGGACGCGGGCGACTCGGTCGCCGCCGGGGCCACCCTGTCGCGGTTGATCAGAGTGGGTGAGAAATCGCTGACTGTGATCTGGGATCAGCAAGATCTTTCGGTCTGACAGGGCTTGCGGACGGTCCATGGACGGCTAGGTTGGGCATAAGCCGCAACAGTCGAGATTTTCATGACCCTGTCCTTCGCATCACCATCGGATCCATCTGTTCCCCTTCACGTCATTGCGCAGCCAGATCTGGACGACTGGCTGGAGGGCCAGCCCGAAGCCGTGACGACCTGGGCCAAGATCAGTGGATTTACCGGTGCACTGGGTCAGGTTTTGCTGATTCCGGGCGCTGACGGTGCGGTACAGTCTGCTTTGGCGGGGTATGGCACAACCACAGGCCGGGCCCGCAAGCGGTTTCCGCTGGCCGCCGCCGCCGAGGCCCTGCCCGAAGGCACATATCACATCGCATCGGGCATAGACCAAACGGATCTCGAAACCGAATGCCTGGGGTGGTTGCTGACCGGCTATGCCTTTGACCGCTATGCCAGCCAATCCCCGGCCAAGGCCCGATTGGTTGCACCCGATGGTATCGACGCAGCCCGGCTTGAAATTCTGGCCGGGGCCGAGGCCTTGACCCGCGATCTGGTCAATACACCGGCCTCTGATATGGGGCCGGAACAGCTTCATAGCGCAGCCGAAGCCCTGGCACAGGAATTCGGCGCCTCTTTCGAGGTTGTTCTGGGCGACGCCCTGCTAGAGCAGAACTTCCCCATGATCCACACGGTTGGCCGCGCCGCCGCACAAGCGCCCCGTCTGATCGAGATGAACTGGGGCGTGACTGGCCCAAAGCTGACCCTTGTCGGTAAGGGCGTCTGCTTTGACACTGGAGGGCTAAACCTGAAACCCGGCGCCTCGATGGGGCTGATGAAGAAAGATATGGGCGGGGCCGCAAATGTATTGGGGCTGGCCCGGATGATCATGGCCCTAGAGCTGCCCGTGCAGCTGCGCGTGCTGATCCCGGCAGTAGAGAATTCCGTTGCGGGCAACGCCTTCCGGCCCGGCGACATCCTGACCTCGCGCAAGGGGCTGACCGTTGAGATCAACAATACCGATGCCGAAGGGCGCTTGGTTCTGGCCGATGCATTGGCGCTGGCGGATGAGGGCGAACCGGATCTGGTGATCTCGATGGCGACGCTGACCGGGGCGGCACGTGTGGCAGTGGGCGCCGATCTGGCGCCGTTCTATACCGACAACGATGCCGCGGCTGATGCCTTGACCCGCGCTGCAGGCAGAGCAGCCGATCCTGTTTGGCGTATGCCATTCCATAACCCCTATGAGGGTCTGATTGAACCCGGCATTGCCGACCTGGATAACGCACCAGCGGGTGGTTTTGCAGGCTCGATTACTGCCGCCTTGTTCTTGCGCAGATTTGTTGGTGACAGTCCCTATATGCATTTCGACATCTTCTCTTGGCAACGCAGCAAAGAACCCGGACGCGGCAAGGGCGGATTCGGTCAGGGGCCCCGCGCCCTGCTGACTGCGCTGCCTGAAATTTTGGGCCTTTGACCCGGCACCGCATCATACAACCGGTCATCGACCTGTTGCGCGCCCCGGACGGGCCGCGAGATCGCCAGCTTTTGTATGGGGATGGTGTTTGCACGCATGAAGAGAACAAGGGCTGGAGCCGGATCACCTCGGACAAGGACGGCTATGCGGGCTGGGTCCGGTCAGACTGTCTGGCTCCCGAATTGCCTGCCACCCATTGGATCACCGCGCCCTCAACCCATGCTTATGAGCAGCCCGCGATGAAATCCCGGGACCGAACCTCGTTAAGCTTTGGCAGCAAGGTTCAGGCCCTGTCCGAACAGAATGGATTTCTTGAGACGGAACTAGGCTTTATCCCGGCCATACACGCCAAACAGATCAACGTCACCCTGACCGATCCGGTCGCCGTGGCCGAGCTGTTTCTGGGAACGCCCTATCTTTGGGGCGGCAACAGCCGGTTCGGACTTGATTGTTCAGGTCTGGTTCAGGCCGGAATGCTGGCTTGTGGGCTGCCCTGCCCCGGTGATAGTGGCGACCAGGAGCGTGATCTGGGTCAGGCGCTGACCCCTGGCACACCCGCTCAGCGCGGTGATCTGCTGTTCTGGAAAGGGCATGTGGCCTGGGTCTACGGCGACAATATGCTGCTGCACGCAAATGCGTTCCACATGGACGTGACCTTTGAGCCGATGGATGTTGCAATCACGCGCATTCTGGAACAGGGCGATGGGCCCGTGACCGCCCATAAAAGGCTCTAATCCAAGTCGACCGACCGTATCAGCTTGCGTTCCAATACCCGCAGAACCGTGCGCAGATCATGACCGCGTTTCAGGATGCGACCATCCATACCGACCACCGAATACATCCCTTGTCGTGCCCGCAGACGCGGGTCCTTTTCAACCCGATAGATCGGATGTTCTGCTGTGCGCCTGAAAATGGAAAACACCGCCATATCACACAGGTTCGAAATCCCGTAGTCGCGCCATTCTCCGGCGGCGACCATCCGGCCATAGACAGAAAGGATTTGGGACATCTCGTGCCGATCGAACGCGACGGGCATCTGGGTCGAGTTTGCAGAATACCGGCTGGGAGGCTGCATGTTCATGGTTCAAGCCTTGCCGGAAAACGCGTTCGAATCAAGCCCATCCGCAAATAGGTGTGGTTTTTTGGTCAAGTCTAACGCTGTCGCCCGACTTGCCGACAGATCAGGATCACCGGCAGCAACCCCACTGCCAATATGACCAGCGAGGGCACAGCAGCGCCCTCTAACCGCTCGTCTGATGCCAGCCTATAGGCCTGCACCGCCAGCGTATCGAAATTGAAAGGCCGCATGATCAGGGTCGCGGGAAGCTCTTTCATCACGTCCACAAAGACGATCAACAAAGCTGTCAGCAAGGAGGGTGTCAGAATCGGCAAATGCACCCGGCGCAACGTCCCTAGCGGCGTCTGCCCCAAAGACCGCGAGGCCGCATCCATATTGGCATGCACCGTGCTCTGCCCTCCCTCATATGCGCTGAGCGCGGCGGCCAGAAACCGCACCATATAAGCGGCTACCAACAGCCAGATCGAACCGGTAACAAGCAACCCGGTCGACAGGTCGAAATTCTGCCGCATCCATGCATCCAGTGCGTTATCGAAACTGGCAAAAGGCACCATCAGCCCGACGGCGATCACACCGCCTGGAACCGCATAGCCCAGCCGCGCCATGTACCCGGCACCAGAGGACACCCTCCCCGGCCGCAATCGCTGGAAGAACCCAACGCTGATGGCCGCAAAGACCGTAACAAACGCCGCCACACCGGCCAGCGTCAGCGAATTCTGAATGAACCCGAGATAGCGCCGTGACAGAAGGTTCTGTTCGGACTCCATCCCCATCTGAACCAGAATGAACACCGGCAACAGAAATCCGAACAGCACCGGTATGGCACACAGGGCAAAAGCCGCGCCCGCTTGCCAGCCCTTCAGCCGGGCGGATGGTAGCGAGGCGTGGCTTTTGCCTGCCTGATAGTATTTGGCCTTCCCGCGCTGCATCCGTTCTGCCACGGCCATGACCAGCGCAAAGCCCAGAAGGCAGAGCGCCAGCTGCGCCGCACCCACCCGATCACCGATCGAAAACCAACTGGTATAGATACCCGTGGCAAATGTCTGCACCCCGAAATAGGCCACGGTGCCGAAATCGGCGATGGTTTCCATGATGGCAAGCAGCACGCCACCCGCAATCGCGGGACGCGCCATTGGCAGCGACACGTGCCAAAAGGCCAGCCACGGACTTTTGCCCAACGCGCGCGCTGCCAGAAAGGCCGTTGCACTCTGCTGCAGAAAAGCGGCCCGGGCCAACAGGTAGACGTAAGGATACAAGACCAAGATCAACATCACCGCCGCACCCTCGGTCGACCGAATCTCGGGGAACCAATAGTCGCGCGGGCCCCAGCCCGTTACCTGACGCAGGGTGGTCTGGACAATGCCCGGGTGATCAAGAATGAATGTATAGGCATAGGCCAGCACATAGGCCGGAAAGGCCAGCGGCAGCACCAACGCAATTTCCAGAATGCGCACGCCAGGGAACCGCGTCATCGTCACGAGCCAAGCTGCGCCCACGCCGATGGAAAACGTGCCCGTGGCCACCAGCACGACCAGTATCAGCGTCGTCATAGCATAGCCGGGCAGAACAGTTTCCAGGAGATGCGAAACCGTATCCGTGCCGCCCGTCGTAGCGGCCAGAACAACCGCAAGCATCGGCAACAGACAGGCTGCCGCCACAAGGCAGGCCACTACGCCGACGAGGCGTGTACCTACAGCGCCGCGGTTGCGCCGTCCGTGCTCAGAGATTTCGATATCGGCCATGATCCCGGCTTTAACTGGCTAAGGCGCAGAGTCCGTCTTTAATCGACCAAAACGCTCGGAAACACCAGTGGGCAGCGAAACAAATCTGCGACACATACTGCCGCAGAGTTGCACAGCCTTCATTCGTAGACGCGCTGATCCTCGATCACCAAACCATCTTTCGGCAGCGATCCCGGCGCCACGACTTCGATCGCGCCTTTCAGCTTCAGCACCTCGACGACGGATTTCGCATAAACCAAGTCATTTCCGCCGGCGCTTTCGATCTGAACCGTCATCGTGTCCATCTCACCCTGGCGGGCGGCAATGACGCGCGCCTTGACGATTTCATCATGCTTGTCGACCAGCGCCGCGACCTGTTCAGGGCGCACGAACATACCCTTGATCTTGGTTGTCTGATCCGCGCGTCCCATCCAGCCCTTGATGCGCATGTTGGTACGACCGCAAGGTGACTGACCAGGTTGAACCGCCGACAGGTCACCGGTGGCAAACCGGATCAGCGGATAATCGGGGTTCAGTGAGGTCACGACAACCTCACCCACTTCACCCGGCGCGACCGGGTTTCCGGTTCCGGGGGTGACGATCTCGACGATGACATGCTCATCAATGATCATCCCGTCCATCGCCGGGCTTTCATAAGCGATGCTGCCCAGATCGGCGGTGGCATAGCATTGCAGACAGGCGATACCGCGATTGGCGTACTCCTGACGCAAAGACGGGAACAAAGCACCGCCGCCAACAACGGCAGTCACGAAATCCAGTGCCACGCCCATCTCATCGGCCTTGTCCAAAATGACCTTGAGGTAATCCGGTGTGCCCGCATAAGCAGTGCAGCCGACATCGCGCGCGGCGGTTACCTGCAGTTCGGTTTGGCCGGTGCCGGCAGGCAGCACAGCAGCCCCCACCGCCCGCGCGCCACTTTCAAAGATCATGCCCGCCGGGGTCAGGTGATAGCCAAAGCAGTTCTGAACGATGTCTCCGGGCCCGACACCTGCTGCGTGCAGGAACCGCCCCATCCGCCACCAGTCGTGATCGGTGCTGCCGGGCTCATAGATCGGGCCGGGCGACTGGAAAACATGATGGAAATGCCGGGCCGGTTTGACGGTAAACCCGCCAAAGGGCGGGCGCGACGCCTGCGCCTTAGCCATATCGGACTTGCGCAGAACTGGCAGCTTCACAAGGTCGTCCAGCGACTTTACAGCTGCCGTATCAACATCCGCCATATGCGCTGCAAACCCCGGAGCCGAGTTCGCGCGCGCGATCTGTACCTGCAACGCCTCAGACTGTTCAGAGGCGCGCTGGTCGGCCGAGCGGGTTTCTAGCGCATCGTAGAATTTCGTCATCGCCAAATCCTCCATCCGCCTACAGCCACCTCTTGCGGCGGCGGTATGAGCGCACATCGCGGAAGCTTTTGCGGCCGTCATCCGACATGCCCAGATAGAATTCCTTAACATCGGGGTTTTCGCGCAGCTCGGCAGCTGGACCATCCATCACCACGCGGCCGGATTCAAGAATATAGCCGTAATGTGCGAACCTGAGCGCCACATTGGTGTTCTGCTCGGCCAGCAGAAACGAGACACCCTCTTTTTCGTTCAGATCTTGGACGATGCTGAAAATCTCTTCGACAAGCTGCGGGGCCAGTCCCATGGACGGCTCATCCAGCAGGATCGTCTCGGGCCGCGACATCAGCGCCCGACCCATCGCAACCATCTGTTGCTCTCCGCCCGACGTGTAACCCGCCTGGCTGCGGCGGCGTTCCTTCAGACGTGGGAAATAGGTGTAAACAAGGTCCAGATCCTGTTGGATCGCGGCCTTACCATCTTTGCGGGTATAGGCGCCGGTCAGCAGGTTTTCCTCGACCGTCAAATGTTCGAAACAATGGCGACCCTCCATCACCTGGATGACGCCTTTTTGCACCAGATCGGCAGGCTCACTTTCATGCACGCTGGTCCCGCGATACTTGATTGATCCCTTGGTGACTTCGCCCCGTTCCGAATGCAGCAGGTTCGACACAGCCTTGAGTGTGGTGGTCTTGCCTGCCCCGTTGCCGCCCAGCAGGGCCGTAATGCCCCCTTTGGGCACCGTTAGGCTGACGCCTTTCAGCACAAGGATCACATGATTGTAGATCACCTCGATATTGTTGACCTCAAGCAGGGTTTCCTCCTGCACGTCAGTGGTTTGTGCCGCATCCAGCATCAGCGCGTGTCCTCATGCCTGTCCCGAGAGGGACCGTTGGGATAGAGCGGCGGCTACCCGCCGCTCTGGTCAGTTTCGCGGCCCCGGATCAAGACCGGGGCCAGCCACTTATTCACACCCAGGTGTGATGTTGTTTTCCGCTGCATAGGCTGCAGAATCTTCTTCGATCAACGTGTTGATCACATCTGCATCGGTCGGCTGGAAGTCCTGAACCGGGTTCCAGGTTCCGGCCGCAGCATCCCACTGCACAACGCCGACAAGGCCGGGTCCGCCGTGATTTTCGCACGAGACCGAGAATTCAGGCCCGAAACCGGTCATGCCCAGCGCTTCCATCTTGGCGTTGGTCATTTCCAGCGCCTCCATACCATCGCGCATCATGGATGCATCGATATCAGCGGTATTGTGGATTCCCTGTGCAGTCTTCACAGCTTCAGCGGCCAGCATGGCGGCATAGAGACCGCGGTTATACTGAACCGAGCCAAGCTGATCGCCCGCACCCGCCGCTTTGCCTGCATCCACCACGTATTTCTGCAGATCTTCATAGACCGGATAGTCCATGCCCAGCCCGGTAAAGGTCAGTGCCTTATAGCCGTTTGCCTTGTCGCCCGCGGGCTGCACGTCAAATTCAGCGCCAGACCACCAGACACCGATGAAGTTTTCCATCGGGAAGCGGATGTTCGCAGCTTCCTGCACCGCGACCTGGTTCATCACGCCCCAGCCCCACATGATTACATAATCAGGCTTTTCGCGGCGAATTTGCAGCCACTGCGATTTCTGTTCCTGACCGGGGTGGTCAACAGGCAGCAGCGTCAGGTCGTACCCGTGCTTTTCAGCCAGGGTCTCCAGCGTGCGGATCGGTTCCTTGCCATAGGCCGAGTTGTGATAGACCAGTGCGATTTTCTTACCGTTCAGGTCACCATCGTTTTCGCTCAGCAGATAGTTGATCGCGCCCGACGCTCCGTTCCAGTAGTTGGCCGGATAGTTGAACACGTGGCTGAATACCTTGCCGTTCGCAGCAGAGGTCCGGCCATAGCCCATCGTGTGCAGCGGAATGCCATCTGCGGTCACTTTTGGGATCAGCTGGTATGTAATGCCGGTCGACAATGGCTGATATACCAAGGCGCCTTCGCCCTTTGTGGATTCATAGCATTCCACGCCTTTTTCGGTGTTATAGCCGGTTTCGCATTCGATCACATTGGCTGAAACACCTCCGATGCCGCCATCACGCTCGTTGAGCAGTGTGAAATAATCGGCATAGCCGTCAGCAAACGGGATACCGCCTGCCGCATATGGTCCCGTCCGATAGCTGAGCGACGGGAACACAAGGTCGGCCATGGCCGGACCTGCGGCCATCATGGCGCCCAGCGCCAGGGTTGCCAGTTTCGTCTTCATCGGGTGTCTCCTCCCTTGATTGGTCCGATGTTGAATTCGGGCTTTGCACCCGTCTTGTCTTTGGGCCTGCCCGTCAGTGCGGAAACGGCCAGAGTCTGAGTTTCTCTTTCGCCACACGCCAAAGCTGCGCCAGTCCATGCGGTTCCAGAATCAAGAACATGATGATGAGTGCGCCGACGATCACCAGATTGAGATGCGCAACGATATCAGTGGGCCAGCCCAGTAGATCGACACCGACCACCTTCAAAACAACCGGCAGCAATACCAAGAATGCTGCCCCGGCGAAGGAGCCGAAGATAGACCCTAATCCGCCGATAATGACCATGAATAGGACCAGGAACGATTTCTGGATGCCAAAGACTTCGCCAACCTCAACCGCGCCCAGATAGACCGCAAAGAATAGCGCCCCCGCGATACCCACAAAAAATGAGCTGACAGCAAAGGCGGTCAGTTTTGCCTTGAGCGGGTTTACCCCGATGATCTCGGCCGCGATATCCATGTCGCGGATTGCCATCCATGTCCTGCCAGTCGTTCCCCGAGTCAGGTTCCGTGCAATGATGGCGCAGAAGGTCAGGAAGATCAGGCAGAACAGATAGGTTGCCCAGGCCGGAGCATTCGGGCCTGTGATGATGATGCCGAACACATCCCGCTCGGGCGCGTTGATCTGCCCAGATGCCGAGTAGTTGTAGAACCACGGCACACGGTTGAACAGCCACACCAGAAAGAACTGCGCCGCAAGCGTGGCCACGGCCAAATAGAACCCTTTGATCCGAAGCGAAGGCAATCCGAACAGAACACCGACAATGGCGGTGATCCCGCCCGCAAGGATGACATGGATGAACATGCTGACTTCGGGAAAGGCCGTCATCAGCTTGTAGCAGGCATAGGCCCCCACAGCCATGAACCCACCGGTACCCAGCGACACCTGCCCGCAATAGCCAACCAATACATTCAAACCGATGGCGGCGATCGCATAGATCAGAAACGGAAGCAGCAGCGCGTTCGCCCAGTAGTCATTGATGATGAATGGAATGATCCCAAATGCCACTGCCAGCACCACATAGTACCGATACCGGTCAAATTTGATCGGAAAGGTCTGGCTGTCTTCCACGTAAGAGGTTTTGAAATCTCCGGCCTCGCGATAAAACATGTCTTACTTTCCCCATTCTTCCTGCGCCCGGTCGCGGGCAGCAGTGTTCAGTTGGCTGGAGCCTTTGGCATATCCGCTCGCCTCTGAGGCGCGCACAAGTTTCATGTAGGCCATGACACCCGTGACCAACCCGGCAAAAGCCAGGATCGCGGCGATCGTCAGTTGGCTGTCGGTCAGATCGTCCGAGGTCAGGGCGATATACCCAAACGCCCAGAACCCGGCCCATGCGATCACGTTGAGAATGGCGATGAGCTTGGTCATGACTACACCCTTTCGATGATCTTCTCGCCGAACAGGCCCTGCGGCCGGAACACAAGGAAGATCAGCGCAAGCACGTAGGCAAACCAGTTCTCGGTCGCACCGCCAACCATCGGGCCAATGGCGAACTCGAACAGTTTCTCACCCACACCGATGATCAACCCTCCGACGATGGCTCCGGGGATCGAGGTAAACCCGCCCAGCATCAGCACCGGCAACGCTTTGAGCGCGATCAGCGACAGTGAGAACTGCACACCAGACTTGGTGCCCCACATGATGCCCGCGACCAGCGCTACAAACCCGGCCACAGACCAGACCATGATCCAGATGAAATTCAGCGAAATCCCCACCGACAGCGCCGCCTGATGGTCATCCGCCACAGCGCGCATCGCCCGGCCCTGCTTGGTATATTGGCTGAACACAACCAGCGCCGCCACCAGCAGCGCCGCAATTACCGTTGCCACAATGTCCAGATTGTCGATGAAGAACCCATAGCCGAAGACGTTAAAGGTCGCCTCATCGAGCCAGAGGTTGATGCCCTGCGGCAGGCCTACATCCAGCGTCTTGATCTCGGACCCCCACATCAGGTCGGCCACGCCCTCAAGGAAATAGGCCAGCCCGATGGTGGCCATGAACAGGATGATCGGCTCTTGGCCAACCAGATGGCGCATCACGAACCGCTGCACCGCCCAAGCCAGCAGAACCATCACCGCCATAGTCAGAATAATCGCCAGCAGCGCAGGGACACTCCAGCCAAAGTAATGGATATGCGTCCCGAAAGTCGCATTGATCAGATGTGCAAACGGCACCTGCCCGTTCATGATCCCGACCAGAGTCATCGCGGCAAACAGGGCCATAACCCCTTGCGCATAATTGAAAATCCCTGACGCCTTGTAGATCAGCACAAAGCCCAGCGCGACCAGCGCATAGAGCACCCCGGCCATAAGACCGTTGAGGATGACTTCCATCGCAAATACGAGTTGTTCAGGCATCCTATGTCCTCCGAACAGATTTCATCTGGCGCGTCATCCCGGAAAATTCGTCGAATTTTCTCAGCCCGTTCCGTAGATCAGTCATGGCTCACCCCCAGATAGGCATCGATGACTTCCTGATTGTTGCGCACCTCATCAGGCGTGCCGTCGCCGATCTTCTTGCCGTAATCCATCACGACCACCCGATCGCTCAGATCCATCACCACGCCCATGTCATGTTCGATCAGGGCGATGGTGGTGCCGAATTCATCATTCACGTCGAGGATAAAGCGGCTCATGTCTTCTTTCTCTTCAACATTCATCCCGGCCATCGGCTCATCCAGCAGCAACAGCTTGGGTTCAGCGGCCAGCGCCCGGGCCAGTTCGACCCGCTTTTTCAAGCCGTAGGGCAGGCGTGAAACGGGCGTCTTGCGGATATGCTGGATTTCGAGAAAGTCGATGATCCGTTCGACTGCCTCTCGGTTTTCGGTCTCTTCGGCCTCGGCCTTACCCTTCCACCAAGCCTGCTGCAGGATATTTGTCTTCATATAGTTCAGGCGCCCGGTCATGACGTTGTCTAAAACGCTCATCCCTTCGAACAGGGCGATGTTCTGGAATGTTCGCGCAATCCCCTGCCGCGCAACCTCATAGGGCCGCATTGGAGGGCGCTTGGCCCCGTGAAACCAGACCTCGCCCTCTTGTGGGATATAGAACCCCGAGATTACGTTCAGCATCGAGGACTTACCCGCCCCGTTCGGACCGATAATGGCGCGAATCTCACCCTCACGGATGTCGAACGAGATATCCTTGATCGCCACCACACCGCCAAAGCGCAGAGTGATGTTCTTCATCTCCATCACGACGCCGCCGATCTTGCGGCCGTCTTCGGTGACATATCCTTCGGAACTATCCAACATCAGCCCCTCCTTGACTTACGCAATACACGGAATGGCGGGCGGGCGATGACCATAGATCGAGCGGCGCAGGACCGGACTTCATTCCGCCGCTACCTTGTGTTGCGCGACCGTTACAACCGGCGCATCCACGATCTCAAGTGTGGCACTGATCGAACCCTTGCGGCCGTCCTCATAGGTCACCTCGGTCGTGGTCGAAACGCTTGAAGACCCGTCGTAAAGGGCGGTGATGATGTCGTGGAATTTCTCTTCGACAAAGCCCCGGCGCACTTTGCGGGTTCGGGTCATCTCACCGTCATCCGCATCCAGTTCCTTGTGCAGCACCACAAAGCGATGCACCTGACAGCCCGACAGCATTTCATCGGCGGCGACCGATTTGTTGACCGCTTCCACATGGGACTTGATTGTCTCTAACACTTGCGGATGTGCCGTCAGTTCCTGATAGGACCCATAGGCGACGTTGTTGCGTTCGGCCCAGTTCCCCACGGCGGTAAGGTCGATATTTATGAACGCCACGCAGCGATCCTTGCCATTGCCGAACAGCACGACCTCAAGAATATCGGGATAGAACTTCAGCTTGTTCTCAACATATTTCGGCGCAAACATCGAGCCATCGACCATTTTTCCGACGTCCTTGGCGCGGTCGATGATCCGCAGATGACCGCTGCTTTCCTCAATGAACCCGGCATCACCCGTGGCCACCCAACCCTCGGCATCCTTAGTCGAGGCGGTCGAGTCCGGGTTGTTGTAATATTCGACAAACACACCTGGCGAGCGATAGTAGATCTCGCCCGTTTCGGCGATCTTCAGCTCGACATCTGGCGCGGGCACACCAACCGTATCGGCGCGCACCTCGCCATCGGGCTGCACGGTGATGAAGACCGTCGCCTCGGTCTGCCCATAAAGCTGCTTCAGGTTAATCCCCAGCGAGCGGTAGAAATCGAAAATCTCAGGCCCGATCGCCTCGCCTGCCGTATAACCGACCCGGAACCGGCCATACCCCAGCGTATCCTTCAGCGGCCCATAGACCAGCAGATTGCCCAGCGCGTATTTGATCCGATCACCAAACCCAACCGCTTTGCCATCCAGCAGTAACCCACCCACCTTTTTGGCATGGGCCATAAAATGGTGGAACATACGCTGCTTCAGCTTGCCCGCATCTTCCATCCGGATCATGACGTTGGTCAGCTGCGTTTCAAATACCCGCGGCGGGGCAAAGAAATAGGTCGGACCGATCTCGCGCAGGTCGGTTATCATCGTGTCAGCGCTTTCGGGGCAGTTTACACAGAACCCGCACCAATAGGCCTGACCGATGGAAAAGATGAAATCACCTACCCAAGCCATTGGCAGATAGGACAGGATGTCCTCATTCCGGGTCAGGTGGTCAAACTCTGCAGAATTCTTGGCGCTTTCGATTACATTGCGGTTCGACAGCACCACGCCTTTCGGCTTGCCTGTGGTGCCCGAGGTATACAGCATCACACAAGTGTCGTCATAGGTGATCGCAGCGATACGCGCATCCAGCTCGGCATCAAAGCGCGCATGACCTGCGCTGCCTTCGGCCTTGATGTCGTCCAGCGCGTTCATCTGGGAATGATCATATTTCCGCATCCCACGCTTGTCAGTGTAGAGGATGTGTTTGATCTGGTGAACTTTTTCCTGAATCTCGATGACCTTATCGACCTGTTCCTGGTCACCGCAGACGACATATTTCGCACCGCAATGTTCCATCACATATGTCATCTCTTCGGCGACCGCGTCCTGATAGAGCGGCACCGGAATCGCACCCACCATTTGGGCCGCAACCATCGACCAGTAATGCGCCGGGCGGTTCCGGCCTATGACGGCGATATGGTCGCCCTTCTCAACGCCAATCTCAAGAAACCCCAGCGCAATGGCGCGGATTTCCTTGGCCGCCTCGGCCCAGGTCCAGCATTGCCAGATCCCGAATTCCTTTTCGCGATAGGCCGGGGCATCCCCGAACTGAATCACATTGCGGTGTAGCAGCGCCGGAAGAGACTGCATCCCTTCAGCGCCTGACTGCGTCTGAGTCAATCTTTTTCTCCTCCCCACCCGGCCCCTCCCCGGGCCGGAAATGGCGGGTCCGGGTCTGGCCCGGACGCCAACGCCCCGATTAAGGGACGTCGACACGATCAGCGTCAAGTTTTGCCTGATGTTTTCTCAATTCTTACGAAATGTAACAAGTTGGGCCGTGCCGCCCGGACCATACACCTCGTCAGAGACCCGACCCGAGATGACCACAAACTGTTCCGCGAACTGCAAATTTGCAGCAGGTAAGCGCATTCATCCACGCATACCGGTATTGGCTAAGGGTTTTGTATGTTTACCGCGCCTGGAATTCACCGTATGCATCCAGCAACTGAGTAGGATATTCAGAGCGGTTTTTCATGCCCATTTACTATGCATGTGTATCGACCGAAGGCATCGGTTATGCGGAATGATCCAGATCGCATGACCAAAACCGCTCGAATTGTGCGATCAGAGGCGTGCGCCTTTGAAATCAACCGTTTTCTTGGACGGTCGGGCAGCACGAATTCCGACCCCTTTCCCACCCCAATACGCAAGGCAGGACTGCCGAGATGAATGTCACTCACCAGAGCATCACCAATGTGCTTTCTCAGCATTATGACCTGACACCTTCGACCGAATTGGTTGAGGAAATGCAGGAGACCTATGCCCGGATGGACCGAGTGGTGACGCTGCCGGATTTCGCGATCTATGCGCCCTATATCAAGGCGATCAATGCGCTTAAAAAAGAGCGGAACGCGGTCATTCTGGGCCATAACTACATGACGCCTGAAATTTTCCATGGCGTGTCAGATTTTGTGGGTGACAGTCTTCAACTGGCGATGAAGGCCAGCGACGTCGAAGCCGATGTGATCGTACAGGCGGGCGTGCACTTCATGGCCGAAACCTCGAAAATCCTGAGCCCCGAGAAAACCGTGCTGATGCCGGACATGGCCGCGGGCTGTTCGCTGGCCGAAAGCATCACCGCCGAGGGGATTGACGAGATGCGCGCCAAATACCCCGGCGCGCCGGTCGTCTCTTATGTGAACACCACCGCCGAGGTGAAGGCGGCATCCGATATCTGCTGCACATCGTCCAATGCCGTTCAGATCGTCGATGCGATGGAATCCGACACCGTCATCATGACGCCGGATCAATATCTGGCGCAGAACGTGGCAAATGAAAGCCGCAAGAACATCGTGTACTGGCCGGGCTCGTGCATCGTGCATGAACAATACACCGCGCAAGACCTGCGCGATTTTCGCAAATGGAATCCGGGCACGCGGTTGATTGCCCACCCGGAATGCCCGCCCGAAGTGGTGGCCGAGGCCGATTTCTCTGGCTCGACCAGCGGGATCATCAAGTATGTCAGCACCGAAAAGCCCGAAAAGGCGATGCTGATCACCGAATGCTCGATGGCGTCCAACATCGCCGATGAATTGCCCGAGGTCGACTTTGTCGGCCCCTGCAACATGTGCCCCTACATGAAGAAGATCACGCTGGAAAAGATCCTCTATGTGCTGCACACGATGGAAAGTCAGGTCGAGGTCGACGCCACGGTCGCGGAAAAAGCGCGTCATTCGGTGCAGGCGATGATCGACCTGTCGCGAAAGCTGGGTCTCTGATCCGAGATGGAAACCCTCACCACCGACCGCGTTATCATCGTGGGCGCCGGGCTGGGCGCGCTCTATGCTGCGCTGAAACTGGCCCCGCATCCGGTGGTGATGATCTCTCCTGAAGCGTTGGGCGAGGGTGCTAGTTCTGCCTGGGCGCAGGGGGGAGTGGCTGCGGCGATGGACGCCGATGACAGCCCGGAAAGCCACGCGGACGACACCGTGAATGCCGGTGCGGGCACCGTTGATCCGCAGGTGGCTGAATTGGTGACGCGTCAGGCGCGCGACTATATTCTGGACCTGACCACGCTGCGTACGCCTTTCGACCGGACCGCGGGCGGCGATTACGTGCTGTCACGCGAGGCCGCGCACAGCTTTGCCCGTGTCGTCCGGGTCAAGGGCGATCAGGCAGGCGCGCAGATCATGGCCGCCCTGATCGAACAGGTGCACGAAACCCCGTCGATCCAGGTTCTGGAGGGCACCATGGCCCTTGGGCTGGACGTCGAAGACGGGCGCGTTACCGGCGTCAGCATTCAGCGTGCGGATAATGGCGGGTCAGCCCCGGTGATGCTGCGCGGGGCTGCGGTTTTGCTCGCCGGGGGCGGGTCAGGCGGGCTCTATGCGCTGACAACCAACCCGCCGCGTATTCGCGGGCAGGTGATTGGCATGGCGGCACGCGCGGGGGCGCTGATTGCGGATGCCGAATTTGTCCAGTTCCACCCCACCGCGATGGATGTAGGTGAAGACCCCGCGCCGCTGGCGACCGAAGCGCTGCGCGGTGAAGGGGCCATTTTGATCAACCGTCATGGCGCGCGGTTCATGCAGGCCATCCACCCGGATGCCGAGCTTGCCCCGCGCGACGTCGTCGCCCGCGCCATCTATGCGCAGGTTCAGGCGGGCAACCGTCCCATGCTGGACACGCGCGAGGTTCTGGGCGAGGCGATCAAGGCACAGTTCCCCTCGGTCGCCGAATATTGCGCCCGCAATGGCATCGACCCGGCGCAGGAACCCATCCCCGTTGCCCCCGCTGCGCATTACCACATGGGTGGCATCGCGACCGAAACCAGCGGATGCGCCAGTATCGACGGCTTATGGGTCTGCGGTGAGGCATCCTCGACCGGGTTGCACGGTGCCAACCGTCTGGCCTCGAACGGTCTGCTTGAGGCGCTGGTCTACGCCCGCATCTGCGCGGAAGGCATCGCCCGGACCCTGCCAACACCTGGCGCGACGCCGCCGCTGGAAATCACCTTTCAGGACGGCGGCACCCCATCTGACCCTGCCGCCGTGACAGAGCTGCGCCAGACCATGACCCGCTATGTTGGCGTTATCCGTGATCGCAAGGGCCTGATCAAAGCGCTTGGCATCATCGCGCGGCTAGAGGCAGCAAACAGCGACAACCCGTCTTTCCTGAACATGTGCGCCACCGCCACTTTAATCGCGGCGGGCGCTTTGGCGCGCGAAGAAAGCCGCGGCGCGCATGAACGATCCGATTTCCCCGACCCCTCGGCCGGACCCGGCAAACGATCCGAAATGTACCTTTCCCAAGCACTCGCCATCCGCGCGCTGGCCTGCAAGGAGCAATCATGAGCTTCTCTACCGTTCCCGATCTTGTCCTTGAACCGATGATCCGCATTGCCCTGATGGAAGATCTTGGCAGCTATGGCGACGTCACCACCCGCGCGGTGATCCCGGCGGATACCACCTATGATGCTTGCCTGAACGCGCGCGAGGATGCGGTCGTGTCCGGCATGCAAGTCGCGGCGCTGGCGTTTCGCCTGATCGACCCCTCATTGGACATCACCACGCATATTGCCGATGGCCAACCCTGTAAGGCAGGCGATACGCTGATGACCATCAAGGGATCGGCCGCCTCAATCCTGTCGGGCGAACGGGTGGCCCTGAACTTTGCCGGTCGCCTGACCGGGATCGCCACAAAGACCGCCGGCTTCGTGGCTGAAACTAAAGGCACAAATGCCCGCGTCACCTGCACCCGCAAAACAACCCCCGGCCTGCGTCTGGTTGAAAAACTGGCCGTGCTGCATGGCGGCGGGTTCAACCACCGATACTCTCTGTCAGATGCGATCCTGATCAAGGACAACCACATCGCAGCCGCTGGCGGGGTGCGTCAGGTGCTGGAGGCCACCAAGGCCCATGCCAGCCACATGATGGCCGTCGAGATCGAGGTCGACCGTCTGGACCAACTGGCCCAAGTGCTTGAGGTCGGAGGCGCCTCGGTCGTCCTGTTAGACAATATGGACAATGACATGCTGCGCGAGGCGGTGGCGATGGTGGATGGCAGGCTCAAGACCGAAGCCTCGGGCAATGTGAAGCTGGATCGCATCGCCTCAATCGCGGCAACGGGTGTTGACTATATCTCTTCAGGTGCATTGACCCATTCGGCGCGCACCGTGGATTTGGGATTGGACTTTCCGGTCTAGACCACGGTCGCGCGTCAGCACTGGCACATGGGCTACAGCTGCTAACCCTGTGCAGAAAGCTCCACCATTTCCCTGTGCCGGTCCCGCGCCTGCCCCTGTACACGCTTGACGAAGGGCTGAGGCAGCTCCGGGCCAAGGCGCGTCCCATATTTTTCGCAGGATTTATCACCGATCAGCTCAGCGAACCTGACCCATGTCCGAAAGGCAAAAACGTCCCGCAAGCTGAGGATCGGTTTGGAATTGCTTGGTCTTTCCGGGGCAGGCATCGGAATGTCCGTGAAATACGCCTCTTCGATCCCGCTCCAATCGGATGGTGTTTCAAAGTCGTCCCCCGCACCCTCGGAATACTTAAACGCGGGGTATTCCATACTGTATTCAGAACATCCGTGGGATATTTTTGAGTGAACCCCAGTGATCTCAAATTCCGCCTGTGCGGCACGGAAAATCGCAAGACACTCTTTCGCCTCTGCGATCGACTCACAATAGATATACGCCTTATAGGGAAACTTGACCGCTTCGCGCAGCTCGATCATGCTTTTTCTGGCATTGTCCCTGGGCAGCTGCAGGTTGAGCAGCAAGAAATAGACCTGAAACATCCCCTCAAGGTTCTCAGGCAGGATCTGCACCTTGTAGCACTCGTGGCACAGTCCACAAATCACCTTGGTTTCTTCAAAGAAATTCAGGCGTTGGCCGCAATTCCCATGCTCGCCATTGATGGTGATGGTTTGACCCACATAGATCTGGGCGATGGGCACGGCCAACTGGATTTTCTGTGTGTCCAGGGCTTTCATCCAACCAGAATAGGCGGCGGTCTGCCGTCCGGTGTCGACCAGGGCTGCCTGCCAGCCCTTTTTCAACCCGCCCGTCACCTCAAGCTGCGCTTTGCTGTAGGCGCCCAGATGCTCTTTCGGTAGGTTGGAGTATTCCAGCATCGTCACAAGCTGCCGGATGGCCTGTCGGTCATTGGGCTTGAGTGAAACCCGCTTCTCAAGACGTTCCAGCTGCGCGTAATCCATCACTCTGGCCTCCTGCTTCGGGTTTGGCCCGCCAGTTTTTCTTGTGATTGCGCCGAATGAGGTCGCCGTCAACTGAAATGCGCGAAACTGGCTAGCTGCCGGATTGTTCTGAGACGATCTCTCCGAGCCGGGTAAAGAATTTCCCCGACAGTTTCTTGGCAGTCCCGGCAATCAAACGGCTGCCAAGCTGGGCGATCTTGCCGCCGACATCCACCTTAGCAGTATAGGCAAGAACCGTCTCGGACCCGTCTTCGGTCAGGGTCACATCGGCACCGCCCTTGGCAAACCCCGCAGCCCCGCCCTTGCCCTCGCCCTGCAGCGAAAATCCGTCCGGTGCCTTGGATTTATCCAGCGTGACCTGACCCGCGAACCGCGCTTTCACCGGACCGATTTTCAGAACCACCTTTGCCTCAAGGTCTTGCGGCGAAGATTGGGTCAGCTCTTCGCAGCCGGGGATACATTCCTGCAGGATATCGGGGTTGTTCAGCGCCTCATACACCACGTCCCGCGGGGCAGCGATGCGGATTTCGTCACTGAGTTCCATTCTGGCATCCTTCGCACAACAGCTTTGTGCCTATCAATACCGCGGTTTTTGCCAAATGTTTCAATTTTTTGTTTCAGATCAGGATACGCGACCCCAAATCTTACCTAATCGGGCGCCACCGGTTTGCGGTGACGCCCAATGCGGTCAGTCGCTGATCGCGCCCTCTTCGTCGCGGCGCTGATGCATCTTGGCTTTGACACGCGCGCCTACAATCAGAGGCAGAACAAATCCGATCAGGGCAATGGACCACAAGCCGATGGCCAGCGGGCTGTCAACCAGCGTCCACCAGTTGCCATTGTCGATGGTGACCGCACGGCGCAGGTTATTCTCCATCGAGTTGCCCAGCAGCGTGCCCAGAATGATCGGCACCAGCGGCACGTCCAGCTTGCGCAGAACCCAGCCCATGACACCGAACCCGATCATCACCAGCAGATCAAAGCTGGACCCCGAGATGCCGTAAATACCCACAAAGCTGACCATCGCCACGACGGGCATCAGGATACGCGAGGGCACCATCAGGACGCGGGTGAACAGGCCCACCATCGGGATATTCATCGCGAGCAACATAAAGTTGGCAATGAACAGTGCCGCAATCAGGCCCCAGACCACATCCGGGTTCTGGGTGAACAGCAGCGGTCCGGGCGTGATATTCAGCGCCAACAGAACCGCCAGCAGCACGGCGGTGGTCCCTGACCCCGGCACGCCCAGCGCCAGCATCGGCACCAAGGCCCCCCCGGCGGCGGCGTTGTTGCCGGCCTCGGGCGCGGCGACGCCACGCGGATCACCGGTGCCAAATGTGTTGTCCTTGTCGACCAACCGTTTCTCCATCGAATAGGAAATAAACGAGCCCAAAGACGCCCCGGCCCCCGGCAGAACCCCCGCCAGAAAGCCCAAGAATGAGGTGCGCAGCATGGTCGGCATGCATTGCTTGATCATAGACATCGGCGGGTAAAGCCGCCCGATATTCAACTTGCGCCCAGCGGCATCCGATCCGCCATGACGGTTCTCCAGAAAGATGAACACTTCGGACAGGGCAAACAGGCCGACAATGGCGACAAGGAAATCCAGCCCATCATACAGGTGCACCTCACCAAAGGTGAACCGCGGCACGCCGGTCTGGGTATCGACACCAATGGTTGCCAGCCCTAGGCCCAGCGCAGCGGCAAAGGCCGATTTCGCCTGATTGGTCGAGGACACGCCGCCCAGCGTCATGAAGGCCAGCGCGAACAGGGCGAAATATTCAGCCGGTCCAAACAGCAGCGCGATCTTGACCAGCTGCGGCGCCAGAAAGATCAGGCCCCATGTGGCCAGAAACGCACCAATGAATGAGGCGATACCGGACAGCGAGAGCGCCTCGCCCGCAAGGCCTTTTTTGGCCATCGGATGCCCGTCCAAGCAGGTCATCATCGCAGGCTCGTCCCCAGGGATGTTCAGCAGGATCGATGAGATTCTCCCGCCATACATTGCCCCATAATAAACACTGGTCAGCAGGATCAGAGACGGCGTCGCGCCCAGCCCCAGCGTGAACGCAAGAGGGATCAAAATGGCCACGCCGTTCGACGGGCCCAGACCGGGCAACGCGCCCATGATCGTGCCCAGAAAACAACCCAACAGGGCCAGCAACAGGTTTTGCCATGTCAGCGCGATAGCGAATCCATCGCCAAGGGATGCAAGAGTTTCCATGACGTTCCCCTTAGAAACCCAATGGTCCGCGAGCCAGTGACAGGCCCAGAACCAGATGGAAGATGACGTAGATACCGACAGAAGTACCGATTCCGACCACTACGCTTTCGATCGGACCAGATCCCAGCCGCCAAGCCAGGTAAGCCGCAGCAAAGGCGGTAGAGATTACAAATCCCAGAACCGGCAACAGCTCGGCATAGAAGATCATCACGACTACAGCGGCGCCGACTTCGACCAGCCGGCCCAGCGCGGGCCACTCGGGCTCGGCATCCGGGCGCAACGCGATGACCGCGCTGGAAAGGCCAAGGATGGCGGCGACAATCAGTGGAAAGGCCTTGGGGCCAACCGCGTCTGACAGAAAGCTCTCTTCAATCGCCAGCGCTGACAGGGCAAAGCCGATGGCAAGAAGAATGCCGAAGACCCCGAATATGCGATCACTCATGGGTATCTCCTATGTAAGGGAAGTATGGGTCTGGTCGGGGTGCCGCGCGCCCGGCGCGACACCCCGCTCTCAGGTGAGTGCTGGTCTTATTTGATGATCCCGATCTCTTTCGAGATGGTCTGGATCTGACCCACGGATTGTGCAACAAAATCCTGGAAAGCTGCGCCTTGCAGGTCCAGCGGGGCCAGACCATTGGCGGCCATGACCTCTTTCCATTCATCCGAGGCGTAAAGATCACCGATCTTACCAACCCAATCGCCATAGGCCTCATCGCTCATTCCGCCAGGGGCGTAAAACCCGCGCCAGTTTGCGCCGATGGCATCAATGCCCTGTTCCTTGGCCGTCGGGAAATCGGCGAATTCGCCGGGAAGACGTTCAGGCGCCAAAACGGCGATGACTTTGATATCGCCCGAGTCGACAAAACCCTTGGCTTCCGAGATGTCACCGGTAAAGGCTTGAACCGAACCGGCCAACAGCTGGGTCACAGCTTCGCCGCCGCCATCAAAGGCGATGTATTTGACCGACCGTACGTCCTCGATGCCATAGGCATTGGCCGCGATCAGAACCTTCAGGTGATCCCAACCGCCCACGGCGGAACCGCCCGCCACGGACACAGACGTCGGATCGGATTTGATCTGATCCAACAGGTCGGGCAGCGTGTTAACCGCGCTATCGGCAGCAACGGCGATCACGCCATAATCCGCACCGATGGCCGCTAGCCAACGCACCTGATCCATGGTGTTGCCTGGATAGGCGCCCTGCGCCAGGCGGGTTGCCGTGGCCGCACTGGCCGCTACGATCAGCTCATTATCCTCGCCGCGCTTGTTGACGACCTCGGCAAAGGCAACACCGCCACCGCCGCCGGCCAGGTTCACAACCTGCATGGTCTGGTCGATCAGACCCAGATCCTGCAGAGATTTACCGACCTGACGGCAGGTGAAATCCCAACCGCCGCCGGGGTTGGCCGGGGCAATACATTCCTGTGCGCTGGCGCTCACGCCGGACAGGGCAAAAACAGCAGCCGCAATCGCGCCGCTTGTTCCAAACAGTTTCATTCGTGTCTCCTCCTCTGGTCTTTTTGGGCTGCGTCCTGCAACCGAAACCTGTTCCCGCAAGGGACTGTCCTTGCGGGCTGGTACTGTTTACAGAATAATGCTGTCACGAACCTGTCACAGAAATTCAGGGCAGGGCGCGGGGGGACAATGCGCGTATTGATGATCGAGGATGCCGTAGATCTGGCCGAAGGCGTAATAGCTCATCTGGCGCGGTCGGGCGTTGTCTGTGATCTGGCGACCACTGTCGAATCCGCACGTGATTTCCGCGCAGTTCAAACCTATGACGCGATGCTTCTGGATATAAACCTGCCTGACGGGTCCGGCCTGAACTTTCTGGGCAAAATCCGAGACAGCGGCGACCGCACCCCAGTGCTAATGCTGACGGCACTGACTTCGGTCGAAGATCGTGTCGCGGCTTTGGACAAAGGTGCCGACGATTATTTGGGCAAGCCTTTTGACCAGCGCGAGCTTGAGGCGCGGTTGCGCGCCCTTGTCCGGCGCGATGCCGATCGCAAAAGCGAACAGATCACGCTGGGTCCGCTGATCTATGCCGCCAAGGATCGCAGCGCCACGCTGAACGGTAAACGCCTGAACCTAACCGCGCGCGAGGCGGCAGTCCTGGACGCCCTGATCCGGCACGAAGGTCAGTATCTGTCGAAATCACGGCTGTATAACTCGCTTTACGGGTTCGAAGACGCCGATGTGGGGGAAAACGCGATCGAGCTGTATATCGCGCGGCTACGCAAGAGATTCACCGGCAGCGCCATCAGCATAACCACCCAGCGCGGGGTGGGGTATCGGATCGGTCTGAATGACTAGGCTGCGCCTGCCCCACAGCCTGACGGCCCGCGTTCTGAGTGCGGTGGTTCTGATCCTGGTTCTGGGCGGGTTTCTGGTTGGCCTGTCGATCTGGGCCAATGGTCGGCTGGCGGCGCGGCAGGCCTATGACCGGCTGCTGCTGGGCGCGGCCAGTGACATCGCCGAATCCGTTCGCATTCAGGACGGCCAACCCTTTGTCGACCTTCCGGTTTCAGCTTTTCAGCTGTTGGCGCAGGCGCCGGATGACCGGATTTTCTATGCGGTACAGGTGCCTGATGGCCCGTTCATAACCGGGCTGGACCGGGACACCGCGATCGAGGTGCCGCCACAGACTGGCACTGCGCCGGTCTATTTCGCCTCTGATCTGAACGGGGAACCCGCCCGTTTCGTCCGCGTTACCCGCCTGTTTGCCGAGCGCGATTTCTCGGGCGAGGTGGAAATTCTGGTCGGCCAAACCCTGCGCGCGCGCCAATCCATGACCGTGGGCCTGATGCGCGATGCCTTGCTGCCCATGGCGGTGGCCGGGATGTTGCTGCTGATCATGTCGTGGTTTGTCACCCGCTCGGCCCTGCGCCCGCTTGAGGCGCTGTCCGATGACCTGACCCGTCGCGATCCTTATGACCTGACACCGATGGCCAGCGACGGGTTGCCACGCGAATTGCAGGTGATGCTAAGCGCAATGAACCGGTTCATGGGGCGGCTGGACCGGCAGGTAGACACGATGCGCAACCTGATTGCCGACACCGCTCATCAGCTGCGCACACCCGTGGCCGCCATCCGGGTCCAGGCCGAGATTGCGCAGGACGATCCCGACCTTCCAGCCCGCACGCGCGCGCTGGATCGGTTGTTGGGGCGCACCCGGTCACTGGGTACGCTGCTGGATCAGTTGCTGTCGCGCGCCATGGTGATCCACCGTATCGACAGCGCCCCGCGGCTGCCCGTCGACCTGCGCGAAGTGGCGCTGGACGTGCTGGAACACAGCGATCATGAATTGATGGCCCCCACCATCGAGGTGCGTCTGGAAATCGGAGATACGCCAGTTCTTGTGAATGGCGATGCCTTTTCGATCGGCGAAGCCGCCAAGAACCTGCTTGGCAACGCTCTGCGTCATGGTCTGCCACCCGTCCGTATTGGCGCCGCGCAAGAGGGCGCGCGCGCTGTTCTGTGGGTGCGCGATCAGGGGCCCGGGCCTGCGACCATAATCGCCGATCAGCTGGGGGACCGGTTCAATCGCAGCACAGGTTCGGGCGAGGACAGCACCGGCCTGGGCCTGTCCATCGTGAAATCCACCGCTGAGGCCTTTGACGGCCGAGTCGAGATGGGGCGGGATGAAACCGGGTTTCGCGCTGCGCTGAGTTTCCCGGCCAGAACAGAGGAGAGCAGCACATGATCCGAGCCCTAGCCCTTGTAGCGCTGAGTTTGATTCCTTCGCTTTCGCGCGCCCAAGAAGCCATCGCAGAATTCGGCGCAGGTCAGGATCCGATGTTGATCCGGTCAACCACCGACATAGCGATCATCGCCCCCGTGCTCGAACGATTTACGGCGCTGAACCCCAATCTGCAGGTCACTTATGAACAATGGGGATCTAACGCTCTGTTCCAACACAGCCGCACTGTCTGTAAATCAGGTGAGAATCCTGCAGACATCGTGTTCTCATCCGCGATTCAACAGATGGTCTGGCTGGTGAATTCGGCCTGCGGACACCGGTTTCAATCCGACCTTACCAATGCCCTGCCCGCCGCGCGACGCTGGCGGGATGAACTGTGGGGGATCACCACCGAACCCGCCGTCATCGTCTACAACAAGACCTTGTTACAGGATCAGAACGTCCCACGCAGCCGGTTCGCCCTGCTGGACATGATGCGAACCCAGCCGGATCTACTGCGTGGGCGCGTGGCAACCTATGACATCGCGGCCTCGGGTCTGGGTTATCTGTTTGCCTATGGAGACAGCCTTGAGGCCACGACTTTCGGCTCTTTGATCGAAGGTTTTGCACGTATCGACGCGGTGGCCACTTGCTGTTCTGCGGAAATCATCCGCGATGTGGCCAATGGGCGCTTTTTGATCGCCTATAACGTTTTGGGGTCTTATGTGGCCAATGCCAAGGCCCCGGGCATTGGGGTGATCCTGCCAGAAGACTATACTCTGGTCCTGTCACGTGCCCTGATGATCCCGCGCCAGGCGCGGAACAAACAAGCCGCCACGGAATTCTTGGATTTTCTCCTGTCGCCACAGGCGCAAACCCTGCTGGCAACTTCGGGTCTCGTCGCCCAGATGGACACAGCCGATACGGGGTTAACGCCCAGCGCCCGAAGGTTCATCGCCCTGTCGCCGGCTCTATTGGTGGCCAGAGATCAGAACCGACGGGCCGAGCTGTTCAAGCTGTGGAACGACGCCTTCGACGTGGAAAGTGCGCGCTAGGTCTTTTCGTCGATGGCCGGTTCGATATCAGGCCGAACCGGTTCGATCTCTGCCTCGATAACCTCAGGCTCATCGGCCTCGTCGACCTCATCCATATCGGTGTCGGCCTTGTCCTCAAGCGCGCCAACGATCAGCGGCAGCATGTGAACACCGGTGGCCGAGGCGATCTCTGGCGTTTGCGGCGTTTGCCAGCTGAGCGTGTCAAAGCTGTGGCAGTTCTGACAGACCGGACCCCATTCCGGCTGAATGTCATGGCAGTTGTCGCAGACCCATTGCGGCCCGCGCGGCGCGTTCAGCGCCTTTGCCAGCCAGCCCTGCACAACCACATCCGAGGCCCCTTCGCCACGTTCAATCGCTGCCATCAGCGTATAGGCGCGGGCATCAGCCTGTTTTTCGACCACATCCCCCAGCGCGCGGCGCGCTTCGGGGAAATCTTCGGCGACGATGTTCAACTCGGCCAGAATCAGACAGGTTTCCGGATTCTGCGCGTGTATGCGGGTCAACGTCGCAAAGCGTTTGATGCGCTCGGCCGGTGATTCATCCGGTGCAATATCGGCAAAGGCATGGGCCAGATCGGGATGTGGCTGTGCCTCCCATGCCTTTTTCAGAATCTTCGTTGCGGCACGCGGCTTGCCTTTTTCGATATAGGCACGGGCAGCCATCGCTGCGGCAGGCACCAAATCAGGGGAAAGGCGGTTGGCCTCGATTGCCTGTTCCTGCTGTTCTACGGTCGAGCTTTCGTCCAGAATGCCCTTTGCCTCGGACAAGGCGAGCACCGCATCGCGGCGCTTGAACACATCGCGGGGCAAATGCCCGGATTTCAGCTTGGCGGTCAGCGTTGATCGGGCCCCAGCCCAATCCTGCGACTTGGTCTGCAGGCCCAGCAGGATATCTTGCGTTTCCTGATGGCGTGGCTTGATGGCCAATGCCTTTTCGGCCAGCTTCCGGGCGGTGTCATCATCGCCTTCGGCCAGCTTCTGCTTCATGATTCCGCGCACCCCCACAAAACGCGTGGCATTATTCGTTACCAGTTTCTTATAGGTTTCAGATGCCTTTTGGGTATCGCCATTCATCTCGGCGGCCTGGGCCACCAGCAGGTTGGTCAGCTCGGGTTTGTTCAGCAGCTTTTCGGCCTTGGCGGCCTTGTTCATCGCGATCCGCCCCTCACCCGAGGCAAGCGCCATGATCCCATCGGTTAATGCCTGATATCCGCGCTGTTCCCGGCTGCGGTCGAAATAACGCGATAGGGCTGTTTCATCCCCATTGAGGAATTTCAGCGTGGCGATCAGCAGGGTCAGCAGCTTGAAGAACAGCCAGATCGCAATGATCATCACGCCCAGCGCAATGACCGATTGAAGCGGACCAAGCGTGTATTCCGTGCCACCCGCTGTGATCTGCACCCCGCCTTTGGTTTCCATAAGGAACCCGGCGCCAAGAGCCAGCAAGCCGACAATCGCAACAAAAACAAGGATCTTAAACAGTGACCACAGCATAGCAGGCCCCTCAGTTCGAGTTCGCGCTTGAGGCAAGCGCATTTGCAGAATCCACAGCAGAAACCCGCGTCTGGGCCGCCTGTTCCCACCCTTCAAATGCAGCTTTGGCTGCATCGGGCAGGGATTTCAGCTCATCCAGGGCAGCAGAGACATCTCCGCCCGACAAAGCGGCTTGAGCCCGCGACAGGACCGCATCGGGGCTGTCACCTTCTTGCGGGGTAACCGAACGTGCACCTGTCTGGCGCTGCAAAAACGCGACAATTCCGGTGCCCTTGTCCGCGTCCCGCGCATCGGCCAGCGCCGTGCGCGCAGCGGGCGCAAAGCTGTCCTGAAGTGCTGCAATCGTCGCGACACCTTCGGTTGCCGGTGCTGCCAGCGCCTCGGGAACGGTTACGCCTGCGGCCTTCAGTTCTGCAATCAGGTCGCCATAAGGTTGACCCGTATTCAACTGTTCATGCACCCGTGACAGAAGGGCTGCATTGGTCGCCGCCAGCGATTTTGCTGCAGCCTCGGCCTCGAGCGTCTGAGCGTCGGACACCATCTTTTCCACCTCGGCCCGTTGCGCGGCCAAAGAGTCCTGGAGTTTTTTCAGCTCGGCTTCGATGGCCGCGCCGGTTTCAGGTGAAGCGCCCTGCGTCAGCGCGCCACTTTCCAACTCGGCCAAACGGCTGGCAAGCGGATCAACCTTGTTGGTCAGATCGGATATGCTGGACTTCACCCCATCCAGATCAGCGGTGATTGGCGCGATTTGGCTGGTCAGCGCGTCAATCTTCTGGGACAGGTCCGACCCGTCGGTCAGAGACTTCGACAGTGTTGATATCTGATCGGATTGTGCGATCAGCTTCGCCTCAAGCGCAGCGATTGCGTCGGACTCACCCGAGGAGAACGCGCCGCTTTGACCCAGAGCGAACCCGGCCGCCGCAGCAATCGCACCGCCAATCAGCGCCGGGATAAAGCCGCCGCGTTTTTCGACCGGCGGTTCTGCGACGGTCTGATCAGGCGACGTAAGAGCGGCTTCGGCTTCGGCTTCGGCTTCGGCTTCGGCTTCGGCTTCGGCTTCGGCTTCGGCTTCGGCTTCGGCTTCGGCT
>NZ_JBXWOJ010000021.1:0-59991 GCF_059610805.1 Ruegeria sp. CDSC025
GATCAGACATGTTCACCGCTCGTTTTTGAACCGTGAATCACGCCGCAAAACGGAAATCAATGGGTCCTGACCCTAGATGTTTTCGCATCTTTTCATTACGCAATAACGGATTGCGCGAAACGGAACTTGATTGCCGACGCAGCGGTTTGTCAAAGCGAGATAGGTTCCCTCTTACAAAACTGCTGCGTGCTTGGCTGCATCAAAGGCTGTCGGGTCAGCTTGTACGTTGCTTGTAATACGTGTCTTTATGGACAATCAGCCCGTCTCGGTAGGTCAGGATGTCAACGCTTAGAAACTCTTCTTTTGAACCATCCTTGTGCACGGCTGTACGGCGATATTCGCAATAAGCCTTGTTGCCGGAAATAGCGCAGTCGAGCGTTTCCCAATGCACGTTCGCGACCTTTTCGAACAGGGCTGCAAAAGCACCACGAATGGTTTCGGCTCCTTCCAGACGCACGCCATGTTCTTCGGGGCCAACAGCGTGATCAAATGTAGCGTCGGTTGCGAAGTGTCTCATTACGGCATCGATGTCATTGGCGTTAAACGCGTCACCGACAGAGTCGACTAGGTCTCGGGTCAAAGCGGTCATGATTTCGGTCCTTTTCCTTGAAGCATATCGCAAGTGTGTTTGAAGAAGGGGCTCGCCGGGTCGACCAGCACATTCAGTTCGTCA
The DNA here is from genome assembly GCF_059610805.1 of Ruegeria sp. CDSC025. NCBI lineage: Bacteria > Pseudomonadati > Pseudomonadota > Alphaproteobacteria > Rhodobacterales > Roseobacteraceae > Ruegeria > Ruegeria sp. CDSC025. Next base: position 674 of record NZ_JBXWOJ010000021.1, read on the forward strand.
AAGTGATCCACATCGGGCACGAAATAGAGACCCATCTTGCGGTCTGCTGTTTCGTATTTTTCGACATACATTTGTGCCTGCCTGTGGAACTCGTCGGTTTCTGCGCCGCCGACGACGACCAGCTGAGGGGCATTGGTACCCGGTGGGTGCTTGGTCATCGGGCTTTCGGCCTGGGCTTCTGCCGGATCCATTCGGATGCCCGCATTCAAAGCCTCGGTCAGGCGGACCGGCTCAAGATAGCTGAGCGGTGAGACCGGAATGCCAGATTTAATCAGGTCTGCGGGCAAGTCATCGTTAAATGCCGGCCAATCGGTCGCCATCATCATCTGGGTAATATGACCGCCAGCGGAATGACCCATAACGCAGAGACGGTCTGGATTGAGGCCCAATGCGCCCGCGTTGCGCCAGACAAAGGACATGGCCTCACGCGCTTCTTCTGAAATTCTCGTGATGGTCACAGACGGGCAAAGATCGTATCCGATGACAACAACATTGAACCCCGCCTCAACAAACGGCGGCGCAATAAAGCTGTAGATCGATTTGTCGCCACGCTGCCAATAGCCGCCGTGGAAATAGACCAATGTCGGTGCGGCGGTATCCGCGCAGCGGAAGACATCCAGCTTTTGTTTTTCGCCTTCTCCATAGCGGATATCTAGGCTGCAATCGGATGTTGCACGCGCGTGCGCGCTGTCGCGGCTCCACCCGGGAATGACGGTCACTTCATAGTCCGGCCGCCCAGCCCGCAAATTGTACTGCGCGTCGAATTCGTCAGGGCTGAACCGGGTGTGGAAAGTTAGGTGATCACTCATGATACTGCCTCCGATTGGGGCGCGGAAAAGAACGCACCGCGACAAAAGACCAGCGGAGGAACGGGTGCATGGGCATAGTTCGCGACACGTCCCAAGAGGATTTCATGATCACCCGCATCAACCCGGTTGTGCACGGTGCATTCCAGATGCGTAGATGCACCGGGGACCAAAGGCGTCTTGGTCCCAGGAGTCCATTCCGTATCGGCAAACCGGTTTTCCACATTGCTGGCAAAATGCAACGCCAAAGCTTTCTGATCCGCGGACAGGATGTTGACCGCGAAATGATCTGACCTGGACAGCGTCGGGAACACGCGACCCGATTTTGCGACACAGACAGAGATCACAGGCGGTTCGAGTGAGACCGAGGTGAAGGAGTTGGCGGTCAGGCCCCATGGCATGCCCTCGGGGTCATAAGTGGCCACGATTGTGACCCCTGTCGGAAAAGCGCCAAGCGCACGGCGAAAGTCACGCAAGTCCATCACAGAACTCCTTCACTGACACAGGCCTTTTCAAGGGCGGCCCACTCATCCGGGTTTGTGCCGAAATGACGCATGACGTGACCCCGGTATGCGGGGCGTTCCGCCAATCGTTCGTACCACGCTTCGACATTGGGCAACGGTGGGCGGTCGACCTCGACATTGAAATAGCGATACGCCACGCAACCCAGCGGAATATCCGCCATGGTAAAGCTGTCGCCACAGACATAGGCCTTATCCGCAAGGTGCTGATCCAGAATGGTCAGCGCTTCATGCACCTCATCGCGAAGTTTGGCGATCTGTTCCGGGTCCCGTTGGTCGGATCGGGTGCGCACAGTTGCAAAAAACAGGTAAATCACCGGCCCGAAGGCACGGCTGGCGGACCACTCCATCCATTGATCCGCGATGGCGCGGGTCTGTAGGTCAGAGGGGCTAAACGTTCCCGCGCCGTACCGGTCGCAGAGATACCGCACAATGGCGAGGCTTTCCCAAAGCGCGAAATCCCCATCGCGGATCGCCGGGATCATTTTGTTGGGATTGATCTGCGCGTACATATCAGTGTCGAGCTTGCCAAAGCTGCCCCCGGCCAGTTGCAGCGTATAGTCCAATCCCAACTCATTGGCTGTCCAAATCACCGGAATAACGTTTGATGAATAGGGCCGCCCCCAAATTTCAAGCATGTTCCAACATCCTTTTCTGCGCGATGGATTGTGTCCCGAATTTTGGAACGACATGCTCAAACAGTCGATGCCAACTGGACAGGATTTTCTCATAGGGAACGCCAGTGTATTGCTGCATCAACATGAGGTGGTCGAGGCCGATGGTTTCCTGCCGCTCGGCAAAACGATCCGCTACATATTCGGCGTCACCAACCACAATGATCCCGCGTTTATTGAGGAAATCGAACCAATCCATCTCTTCGTCCTCAGAAGTCATCTCTTCGCCGACATCAAGATAGCCATGTTTTGTCCACTCGCCCTTGGGGCGCGACCCGCCGAGGAATTCGTAATAGGCATTGATCGGGCCACGAATGGTGTTCACCGCCTCCTCCATGCTTTCACCGACATAGAAGGCCGTGCAGACGCCAACGCCTTCTCCTGGTTTCACATCGCGCCCTTCACGTTTGGACAGCGCCTCGCGGTAGGGTTCCCAGCAGGCCAGTGTCGCCTTGGGTCCAGCGGCCATCGAGATCACACCCCACCCTTTTTCACCAGCAAGCTTGAATGTAGGAGGCGCATTCGACATGAGCCAGACCGGAGGGTGCGGATCAGAATACGGGCGTGGATGCACGTATATCGCTTTGTACTCGCCATTCTCGTCGTGATAGCGCGGGTCCAGCGGTTCAAAAAAACGGTTGGTTTCTTTCCAGCCTGGAACTGGGAACTCATAGAACTCACCTTGATGGGTGAAGGCGTCGTTGGTCCACGCCTTCAGAATAATATCCAGGCTCTCTTGATAGAGGCGCATCACCTTGGCGTTGTCGCGCCGATCCGCATCCGTGTTGAACTGGATGGTCGAGCGCTCATTGATGCCCTTGGCGACACCAAAATCGAACCGGCCCAGCGACATGTTATCCAGCATCGCCGCGTCTTCGGCCACGCGCAATGGGTGCCAGTCCGGCAAGATGATGGGCGCCGTTCCAACCCGCAGTTTTGTGCAATGAGCAGCCACATGCGTACCCATCTGGATCGGGTTGGGCGGCGCGTTCATATAGCCGTTATGGGCAAAGTGATGTTCTGTGAACCAGGCGGTCGTGAATCCAGCCTGCTCTGCCAGCGAACATTGTTCGAGGATCATCTCCAATGTCCGGGTCCAGGGAATCGTCTCACCAGGACTGAAATTGGCAATCAAATCAAAGCGCATAGCGAGCTCCCGGACAGATGTGGTAAGTTGAATTTTTACTCATTTTTCAACTAAGTTGAATTTTGCTCGAAAAATCAACAAAAATCTCTTATCCCGAATGCATGAATAGCAACGTTACTGATACTGACACTCAACGGCTTGGCAGCGAAATCCGCGAAGTGCGCAAGGCGCGTGGCCTGACGTTACAAGACCTTTCGGAAACGGTATCCTGCTCGACGGCGTATCTGAGCCGGATCGAGCTGGGATCAGCAAAAACATCGGCGGAGCTTCTGCGAGAGATCAGTGAAGCGCTCTCGGTCGATCCCAACTGGTTCTTTCCCAAGCAATCGGGTGCCGGACCATTGGAGCGCAAACACGTCGTACGCAAAGAAAATCGCAGGGCGCTTTCCAACATGTACACGCGAACAACCCAGGAGTTGGGATTCGAAGACGAACTGCTATCCAGCACACTATCCGGACAATGCTATCTGATCCTGTCCCGGTTCCGCCCAGGGGCCGGTACACCGCCCGAACCCCAGGAAGGCTATTCCTTCGAGGGCGAGCAACATGCGATCGTCTTGAGTGGCGAAGTGGAGCTGCGCCTTGGTGAAGAAATCATAGTTCTTCGCAAAGGCGACAGCTTTTCCTACCCTTCAATGATCGCGCATCGGTTCCGCAACCGGACTGACAATGAGGCCACAATGGTCTGGGCGATGTCGCCAATACGGATTACTTGGTGATTATTGGCCAGCCATCGCTATTGCGAGAATTGCTTTTGATACAAAGCAACGGATAATGGCATTCGGAAAAGCCCACAGGTCTGACCTAACTGCTTGGGCCAAAACCAGTCATTTGGTCAATAGAGACAACAGTTGGCTTTGTCCTGCGATCTGTAAATTCGACCACTAATCGCCGCTACGGTCTGCATGAATGGTTACCCCTTCCGCTGAACAGCAACACCAGATTCTCCTCTCGCACTGCATTTGAGACACTGCGTCCGCTCGCAGCTAACCATCGCGATCTCGCTCTCTTCGATATGGCCATCGACAGTAAATTGTGCGGCTATGGCTTGGTCACGATTGAAGTCTATGATGTCATGGCTTCTGGTCAGATCCATGAGCAAGCTTCAGACCTGCAAAGCAAGACTCAGAGACCCCTCCACTTCGAGATTCATGAAGGAACCAGAACCTCAGTCGAGAGGTGAATGGAAGACGAACCTAAGGTCGGGTTTGATTACTTTTTAGCAGGGCGTTTCCATGAGCGTTTGGGCATTTCAATGCGCAGATCGTGCGTGATTGGGCCACGTCTATAGGTTTTTCGAACTCGTCGGTGCTGTCGTGTTGCTCTGCAGCGGAATTTGGTCTCTGTTGCAAGAAAGCCGTCTTATGAGAGGTCACAATGCCCCAAGCATCCGCCACCAATCGTCGTATTGTTCTCGCCAATCGCCCAACCGGACAACCGGACGAGAATACATTGCGCCTGGAAACCACGAGCGTTCCTGAACCTGGACCAGACGAAATGCTGGTACGTACGGTGTACCTGTCGTTGGATCCTTACATGCGTGGCCGAATGAATGACGCTAAATCCTATGCCGAACCCGTTCCGATTGGCGGTGTTATGACGGCGCAGGTCGTCGGGCAGGTGGTCAAATCCAACATCGAAGGATACGAAGTCGGAGAGTATGTGCTCAATACAAGCGGGTGGCAGGATTTTGCTGTCTCAGACGGAACGCAGGTCGTTAAGTTGGGTAAATCTCCGGACAACCCGTCTTGGTCGCTCGGAATTCTCGGAATGCCAGGCTACACGGCTTATGCCGGGCTTCTGAAAATCGGGGAGCCAAAAGCCGGTGAAACAGTTGTTGTGGCTGCCGCAGCCGGCCCGGTAGGCGCAACAGTCGGTCAGATCGCAAAGCTAAAAGGATGTCGCGTAGTGGGCATCGCAGGCGGTTCTGAAAAATGTGCTCATGTAGTCGAAAACCTTGGATTTGACGCATGTTTGGACCATCGATCTGATGATCTGGCAGCGCAACTGCGCGAGGCTTGTCCAAGTGGAATTGACGTGTATTTCGAAAACGTTGGCGGCAAAGTTCTCTATGCCGTATTGCCGCTCTTGAACCCGTTTGCACGGGTGCCCGTCTGCGGGATTGTATCCTGGTACAACCTGCCCGGCCTACCGGACGGCCCGGATATGGGCCCTGCGATCATGGGCACGATCCTGCGGATGAAAGTCAGAATGCAGGGTTTCATAATCTTCGACAACTTTGGTGCCGACGTGTATCAGGAGTTTGTCCGCGATATGACGGCTTGGCTCAAAAACGGTTCAATAAGCTACAAGGAACATGTGGTTGAGGGGCTTGAAAATGCTCCGGAAGCATTCAATCAACTGCTGGCCGGCGGTAACTTTGGAAAGATGGTCGTAAAAGTTGGTTAGCCGGACACGCAGCCAGACATTGCATCGTTCTTTGGATGGTTCCATCGACAAAGTAACGGCCCAAAGCTGCAGTTGAGCCAAAGGTTCGATCTTCTCGGCTGATCCCGAAATCTGCCATTCGGGCTACTGGAAGGATGCGCCACTTTCAGAAGTTTAGTCGCCCGTCACGGCATTCGGATGACGCTCGACAGGGATTTTGCGTGCGGGCACATTGCTTTGGGAGGCGTGTATGTCGCCAGCGGCGACGCAAATGCAGCCGTCAGATACTCGAGTTTTTCAACACAATCGGCTCATAGCGGCCATCGAAGCAAACGCAGCATTCGATGATATTGTAATACGTCAACGTCAGGTTGGCGCTGACGTCAGACATCTCCCATCCCTCTTCAGGCGGAATTTGCCCGGCACCTTGCATGTAAATTTTCTGCTCCGGATCGCCGAAGAAGCCGAGACAGAAGCCTAGTGAAACCGCCTGCGCCACTTCGCGGAGCGCATCCACAAAGGCCGGGTCTGTGTCCTGACCTTCATCGACAAAGATGACCGGAAAGCCTGCAGTGCGCGTGGGCCTCCGGCTCGTGCGCCAAGGACTCCGCTTGCAGGCCATGGCAGTTCCTGATGACGTGCCGGTCCGCAACGGCCTAGACACAATGGCCGACAACCGAAAGATTGCCCAAAAAAAAGAAAGTGTTGCGCCATACATTCAACTTATGGATAGTTGATCCCACTCGAAATGTTCTACGGGCGGACAAAGTCTCTCGCTTGGTGCTTGTCTGCGACCAACTCAAGTTTCACTGTTAGCGAATGTGAGGGAGTGACCGATTATGCCAGTTTCGTATTTGAATAGGGCCGTCGCGGCCGGGTTCCTGATTTTAAGCATTGGGATTGCGCCGGCGCTTGCCCAGGAAGGCAGCGCGGGCGGCAAGCCGAACGTTCTCGTCATTTGGGGCGACGACATCGGCCAGTCCAATATCTCCGCATACACAATGGGGTTGATGGGTTATCAAACGCCGAATATCGACCGGGTTGCCAAAGAAGGTATGATCTTCACCGACTACTACGGTGAACAATCCTGCACGGCTGGCCGGTCATCCTTTATCATGGGCCAGTCGGTCTTCCGCACCGGCCTTTCCAAGGTCGGCCTGCCCGGTGCCAAGGAAGGTATGCAGATCGAAGATCCCACCATTGCCGGCCTCCTCAAAGCCGAAGGCTATGCCACCGGTCAATTCGGCAAGAACCATCTGGGAGACCGGGATGAACACCTTCCGACGAACCACGGTTTCGATGTGTTTTTCGGAAATCTCTACCATCTGAACGCCGAAGAAGAGCCGGAAAACGAGGACTACCCGAAGGATATGGTGTTGGCAGACGGCACGACGTTCCTTGAACGGTTCGGTCCGCGTGGTGTTTTGAACGTGACCGCGACCTACGGCGAAAATGAAATCACCCAGAATATCGAGGATACCGGGGCACTGACCCGGAAGCGGATGGAGATTGTGGACGACGAGACATCAGATGCTGCAATTGCCTGGATGGAAGAACAGACCAACGCCGGCACCCCGTGGTTCCTGTGGTGGAGCGGCACACGGATGCATTTCCGTACCCACGTCAGCGAAGAGAACCGCGCGCTCGCGGATGAGCTATACAATGGCGAAAAAGCTGACGAATACACTGCCGGCATGATCGAACACGACATGGATATCGGCAAGTTCCTCGAAAAGCTTGACGAGCTCGGCATCGCCGATAATACCATCGTGTTCTATTCCACTGATAACGGCGTCCATATGAACACATGGCCGGATGCCGGAATGACCCCGTTCTGGGGCGAGAAGAACACCCAGTGGGAAGGCGCCTGGCGGGTGCCTGCTATGGTCCGCTGGCCCAGTAATATCGCGCCCGGAACGATCTCGAACGAGATCGTGCATCACATGGATTGGCTGCCAACATTCCTCGCCGCTGCAGGCAATGAAACCATCAAGGAAGATTTGCTCGAAGGCATCACAGTTCCGGAAATGGCAGGCCGCGAGTATCGCGTCCATCTCGACGGCTACAACCTATTGCCGATGCTCAAGGGTGACACGGACAAGAGCCCGCGTAATGAGATCTTCTACTTCACTGACGACGGCGACCTCGCGGCGATCCGGCTCAACAACTGGAAGATCACCTTCCTCGAGCAGAAGGCCTGGGGAACTCTCCGGGCCTGGATGGAGCCGCTGACGCCGCTGCGCGTGCCGCTGATCTTCAACCTGCGCCGCGACCCTTATGAACGCGGTTACCGGACGTCGAACACCTATTACGACTGGCTGCTCGACCATGCCTTCATGCTGGTGCCGGCCCAGGCTTATGTTGGGCAGTTCCTGGCAACCTTCGAAGAATACCCACCGCGGCAGGAGGCGGCTTCGTTCAGCCTCGACAAGGTAATGGAGAAGCTGTCGCAGCCGGGCGGCTCGCAGTAGACTCATCCCACTTCGTCCCGACGGAGTATTCCGTCGGGGCGCCTAATTTTCCGGTTGCCTCGGCATCCCTTTCCCTGCACTTGCGGAGGTTGTCCCTATGCGTGCTCTGCTAATTTCAATTCCTTTGACAATTCTGTTTGCATCAGCTCCGCTCGCTGACCCTTTGCCGTCTTGGACGGATACGGCCACCAAGGATCGGATCATTGCGTTTGTCGAAGGCATAACGGACCCGGATTCACCTGATTATGTCACCCCGGCCGCGCGTATTGCGACCTTCGACAATGACGGCACGCTTTGGGCAGAACAGCCGGTCTACTTTCAACTGCTATTTGCCATTGACCGATTGAAAGAAATGGCCGCTGCTGATCCCGGGGTGCTCACGTCTGACGTGCTGCAGGCCGCAGTCGAAGGCGACATGGAGACAGTGGCCGCTTCGGGCACTGAGGGACTGTTGGAAATCGTCTCCACCACCCACTCCGGCCTGACGGTGGACGAGTTCCAGGCGGCCGTGCGCAGCTGGCTGGACACGGCCAGGCATTCCGGCACAGGCCTGGCCTATGACCAAATGGTTTATCAACCCATGCTGGAGCTCTTGACCTATCTGCGCGATGAAGGCTTCCGTACTTACATTGCCTCAGGCGGCGGCCTGCATTTCATCCGGGTGTTCTCTGAAAGCGCCTATAACATTCCGCCCGAGCAGGTCATCGGGTCCATCGGAAATGGCAGTTATTCCGCCGGGGACGGACCGCCGCGGGTGATGAAGGACCCCGGTTTATTCTTCATCGACGACAAGGCAGGTAAGCCCGTTGCTATCGAGGCCCGCATCGGGCGCCGGCCGGTGATCGCAGTGGGAAATTCCGATGGAGATTTCCAGATGCTTGAGTGGACTACTGCGGGCGATGGTGCGCGGCTGGGCATCCTGCTGCACCATACTGACAGCGAACGCGAATACGCTTACGGCCGTGAAAGCCATATCGGGCAGCTTGCACGCGGACTTGATGAAGCAGCCAGCCGCGGTTGGCTGGTAATCGACATGGCCCGTGATTGGGAGCGGATCTGGCCGAGCCGCGAATGAAGCCCTGCACCATCCCTGTGCATGAACGACCCAGAAAATCGGATGGCCCTCTGAAAATGCAGATTGTAGTCTTGATCCTTCTCTTGCTGCTGGGTCTGCCAGCGATGGCCCAGAGCCTTGACGGCTACTTGGGGTCGGATCGTTGCACCGGTTGCCATAAGGACAGTGCCGCAGGCTGGGCAGGATCGCATCACGCTCAGGCCTGGACAACGCCGTCGCCGGAGACGGTCGCAGGTGACTTCGGCGGAACGGCCTTTCACCATGACGGTATGACCGCCCGGTTTCAGACAGGAGCGGAGGGCGGATACTACGTCGAGGTGATCGAAAAGGATGGATCGCAGGCGGAATACAAAGTGCATTCGGTTGCGGGGATCGAACCGCTGCAGCAATATCTTCTCGAGACCGAACCGGGGCAGCTGCAGAGTTTTGACGTGGTCTGGGACACCGAAGAGGGGAAGTGGTTCCACCTTTATCCGGACCAGACCCTGCCTCCGTTGGATGGTCTGCATTGGACGGGTCCCTACAAGACCTGGAATGCGCGCTGTGCGGAGTGCCACGCCACCGGGTTCCGCAAAAACTACGACGCACGCCGTTTAAGCTATGCATCAACCCAGGTCGAAATAGGCGTTGGCTGCGAGGCCTGCCACGGACCGGGAAAGGACCACGTTGATTGGGCTGATACATGGGAAACGACAAGGACACCGCCGCCCGCAAACCATGGATTTCCTGTGGATTTCGCCGATCCTCGGCAGGCAGTCGAACAATGCGCGACGTGCCATTCCAGACGCGAAGCCAACTTGGACGGCAACCCGATGCCAGGCACGCGTTTTCATGATGCCTACACGCTCGCACTTTTGCGCCCAGGACTTTACCACGCGGACGGGCAGATCCAGGACGAGGTCTATGTCTACGGCTCCTTTCTGCAATCTAAGATGCACGCTCGGGGCGTGACTTGCCTGAATTGCCACCGCGCACACAGTCTGGACCTGAAGGCAGAAGGCAACGGCCTTTGCACCCAATGCCACAGCCCGGCGGGCAATCCGGACTTCCCAACACTCACAGCAGCAGACTACGACAGCCCTGCACATCACTTCCACCCGGAAAGCAGCGCTGGAGCGAAGTGCCAGTCCTGCCACATGCCAGAACGCGTCTACATGGGCAACGACTGGCGCGCCGATCACTCCTTCCGCATTCCCCGGCCGGATCTTTCGCCGGTGACGGGAGCACCGGATGCCTGCACCGCCTGCCACCGCGGCCAGGACGCAGCCTGGGCAGCTGCACAGATTTCCGCTTGGTATCCGGACGACAGAAACCGTTACCGACATTACGGGGAGGTGCTGGCGCGGGGGCGTGCCGATGCGGCAGCGGCCGCCGGCGACTTGACAGCGCTTGCGCAGAATACCAGCCAGCCGGGCATCGTGCGGGCCACTGCGCTCTGGCTTCTGGAGCAGTCCAACGACCCGCTGTTCGCCGCTAGGCTGACGGACCTGCTGCGGGACCCGGATCCGCTTGTCCGCGCTGCCGCGGCCTCTCTGCAGCGCCTTGCACCGCTTCAGGAAAGGGGCAAGCGCCTGGCCGCTGTCTTTGCCGACCCTGCTCGCAATGTGCGCATGGCCGCTGCCCGCGCGATGCTGGGTGATACGGAGAACCGCCTCCAGAACGGAACCGCCAGAGAGCTGCAAGCCGCCATGGCTGAATGGCAGGATGCCATGGCAAACCGGCTCGATTTTCCTGAAACCCACCTCCAACTGGGCGGTGTGGCACTGACCATGCGCAACATGGGCATGGCCACATCCGCGTTCCGCGAGGTGGTGCGGCTGGATCCGCAACGGCTGGATGCATGGATGATACTGGCCAGGATCACAGCGGCAACCCAAGGACGCGTTGCTGCCGCCGCGGTTGTGGCAGAAGCTCTGTCAGCCAATCCGGAACATCCCGCACTTCTGGCCGCACAGGCAGAGCTGGAAGGAAAACCTGCGCCGCAAGGAGATAGCGAGTGACTGCTCTTGCCAGAATCCGGAACCTCAGAGCGGACCGCTGAGCTGCTCAGCTTCTGCTATCCCTGAAGCCACCCTGCACACAATGAAACGTTAGCTCAAAAGGCACTGCCTATGAAAACGATCTTGACCGCAATCGTGCCGACAGTTGCCGGCATCCGGGCCCGCGTCTGCTCAGAATACTGACTGGAACTACGAGGCAACGATCTACCTGTTCGCGCCCGAGACCAAAACCGCAATCGATACACCCTCAGGGCAGATCAAGGGCGCACTCATGTTTGGCGACGCTCTTGAGAATCTGGACTTTGCCTTTATGGGAGCCTTTGCCGCCAGTAACGGGAAATGGAGCTTTCTCACCGACTATATGTACACGGACCTGTCCTTCGGCAACGAGATTGTATCTTTGATACTAGAGATGCGCCGCAACGCGTGCCAGCCCTCATTGGTGTCGGCAGACATCCACGGCATTTCTTCATGTAAAGAAGATACTGTCTCGTCCACCCAGTGCTCGTCTCTCGGCTCCACCAAGCGAACCTCATTCATTAGTGGGCGCAGTCGTTAGATTTCTTTCTCCGAAAGATGCTCAAGACCTGAGGCTTCAGCCCTGTGTTTTGGGATGCGCTGAACTAGATTTTTGATGCGCCGCTTGTCATCTCAAGTTAGCGCGACACCATCCGATAGTTCGCGAGCAACTTTATCGAAATCATCTCCGCCGAGATCGACCGAATGTTCATCGTCTCCGATGAATTCTCTGGCCAGCCGCGTTTTGCGCTATTTCTTCAAATATTCAGTGAACCGATGCGTAAGAGCATCTTTTTTAAAATTGGGATCAGTGGCGAGTAGGAGTTTGATGGTCTTCATAGCAGTTCCCTCATCTATCCAGTGAGAAAAACCGACCGACAACGTGCGAAGAAGAGTAGAATTGAGAAGCAGCCAACGGTCGGCACTAACAGGGGCAGATCAGAGAAATCGTATGAGAAAGATATGCTGTGATGTCGTCATAGAATGAAACAGCCCTATTGCCGGACGCACGTCAATACCTTCGTACTATTGATACTGGCTGAGAAAGCATCTGTTAAGAAAATCAAACGCTTTCCCACTCCTATGATAACAAGGGGATTTTGATACTAGGCCGACAAAGACCTTGTCTTTGGGCGAAAAAATCGCTGATTTGGGTCTCAATTGCTTGGTGTACCAACAACAGAATCCACTACTTCAGCTCACCCGCATTTAGAGTGACCGCAGCTACGGCAGGTCATGCATCCTTCGATCATCACCATGTCGAACTGACCGCAGGACGGGCAGGCTTTGCCGCGGGGGCCGTCGAGGTTGACCACTTGCGCCTGAGGGTCGGATTTCAGCCCCATCCCTTCGCCCTCAAGGAAGCCTATATTGATCAGGTGCTGCTCGATCACTCCGCCAATCGCGGCCAGGATCGAGGGGATGTATTTGCCTTTCACCCAGGCCCCGCCACGCGGGTCGAACACCGCCTTGAGTTCCTCGACCACAAAGGACACATCGCCGCCCCGACGGAACACGGCCGAGATCATGCGGGTCAGCGCAAGCGTCCATGCATAATGCTCCATGTTCTTGGAGTTGATGAATACCTCGAACGGACGACGGCGGCCGCCAATGACAATGTCATTTATGGTCAGGTAAATCGCATGCTCGCTGTCGGGCCATTTCAACTTATATGTTGACCCCTCTAGCGATTGTGGGCGGTCCAGCGGTTCGGACATATAGATGACATCACCGCCATCAACCTCGTGCGGCGCATCCGCACTTTCTCCAGGAGCTTTGTCGGCACTCTCTGATACGGTCAGAACCGACCCCGTCACATCGTTGGGGCGATAGGTCGTGCACCCTTTGCAGCCCTGATCCCAGGCCTGCATGTAGACATCTTTGAAAGCGTCAAAGCTGATATCCTCGGGGCAGTTGATCGTCTTGGAAATCGAGCTGTCGATCCATTTCTGTGCCGCCGCCTGCATCTTGACATGATCAGACGGAGGCAGCGTCTGCGCGTTGACGAAATAGTCGGGCAGGTCCTTATCACCAAACTTGTCGCGCCACATCTGAACGGCGTAATCCACGACTTCTTCTTCGGTGCGTGAGCCATCTTTTTGCAGGACCTTGCGCGTATACGCATAGGCAAAGACCGGTTCGATCCCCGAAGAGACGTTGCCCGCGTACAGGGAAATCGTCCCCGTCGGGGCAATCGACGTCAGCAGCGCGTTGCGGATGCCGTGTTCGCGGATCGCATCGCGTACGTCGTCATCCATCTGCAGCATTGTGCCGCTGGCCAGGTACTTCTCGGCTTCGAACAAGGGAAACGCCCCCTTTTCCTTTGCCAAATCGACCGACGCCAGATACGCGGCGCGGGCGATTGCGTGCAACCAGCGCTCGGTCTGACGCGCCGCCTCGTCAGAGCCATAGCGTAGACCCAGCATCAACAGTGCATCGGCCAGCCCGGTGACACCCAAACCAATGCGGCGTTTATCTTGCGCCTCGGCCTCTTGTTCGGCCAGCGGAAATTTCGAGGCGTCGACCACATTGTCCATCATGCGAACGGCGGTGGCGACCAGCTCTTGCAGCGCGGCCTCATCGAGATGTGCGGCATCCTCGAACGGTCCGGCCACCAGACGCGCCAGGTTGATCGAGCCCAACAGACAGGCGCCATACGGCGGCAGGGGCTGTTCACCGCAGGGGTTCGTCGCCGCGATGGTCTCGACATAGCTGAGGTTGTTGGCCGCATTGATCCGATCGATGAAGATCACACCTGGCTCGGCATAGTCGTAAGTGGCCTGCATGATCTTGTTCCATAGATCGCGGGCCTGTATGGTGTGATAGACCTTGCCATCAAACACCAGTTCCCACGGGCCATCGGCCTTGACTGCCTCCATAAACGGATCTGTCACCAGAACCGACATGTTGAACATGCGCAGACGGGCCGGGTCGGATTTGGCGGTGATGAACTGTTCGATATCGGGATGATCGCAGCGCATGGTCGCCATCATCGCCCCGCGGCGCGACCCCGCAGACATGATCGTGCGGCACATCGCGTCCCACACATCCATAAAGCTCAGCGGCCCCGAGGCGTCCGCCGCCACCCCGTGTACATCCGCGCCACGCGGACGAATGGTTGAGAAATCATAGCCGATCCCCCCACCCTGCTGCATGGTCAGGGCGGCCTCTTTCAACATATCGAAAATACCGCCCATGCTGTCTGGTATGGTTCCCATGACAAAACAGTTGAACAGGGTCACCCGGCGTGCAGTGCCCGCACCGGCGGTGATGCGTCCGGCGGGCAGATATTTGAAATCCTCCAACGCCTCAAAGAACTTGTCTTCCCAATGAGCAGGGTCCTGTTCCACGCGGGCCAGATCGCGAGCGATACGGCGCCAGCTGTCTTCAACCGTTTGGTCGATGGGTGTTCCATCCGCCTGCTTAAAGCGGTATTTCATGTCCCAGATCTGCTCGGCGATGGGGGCGGCAAAGCGGCTCATTGGTGATTCCCTGTCTTGAAAGAGGTATCCAGATTAGCCCAATTCGCACCTTCACCACAACACCTTGATGAAGCGGTGCAGAAGGCTACAATATAAAGGTAGCCTTGGGACGACTCTGTGGGAAAGCTGTGGATAAGTACGTAAACCTCATAAAACTGTCCGTCGGATCAGAGAGCGTCGACACGCTGATCGCATGGCAGGAGAGTCGCATGCCTCTGTACGAGGACGGATTGCCGTGCCACGTGACACGCATGTGGCCCAAACGCGAGGCAGAGATTCTGAATGGCGGATCAATCTATTGGGTGATCAAAGGCGTTGTGCAATGCCGTCAGCGCATCCTACGAATGGACGAAGTGATCGGGGATGACGGCATTCGCCGCTGCGCCATTATTCTGGATCCTGAGGTTCATCGCACCCAGAACGCCCTGAAGCGCCCCTTTCAGGGGTGGCGTTATCTCAAGCCCGAGGACACCCCCGCCGATCTGCCAAAAACCCGTGCGCAGGACGATGCCCTGCCCGATGATCTAAACCGCGCGCTGGCGGATATCGGCGTGCTGTAATCAGGCCAGACGGTCGAGCACCTCAGTCAGAACATCCTTGTCTTCGTCCGTATACTTGGCCACCCGGCTGCGCCATAGGGTTGCTTGCGATTGCAGGATCAGCCCGTCTGTCAGGATTTTCAGATGGTTGGCGCGCAGGGTTTCCCCCGTTGACGTGATATCGGCAATCGCTTCGGCGGTTTCATTCATTACCGTGCCTTCGGTCGCCCCCTGGCTGTCGACCAGCGTATAATCGGCCACGCCCGCATCTGTCAGAAATTCACGCACCAACCGGTGGTATTTGGTGGCAATCCGCAGGCGGTGGCCGTGGGTCTTGCGAAAAGCCGCCGCCGCCGCGTCAAGGTCATCAAGCGTGTCCACGTCGACCCAGCAGGCTGGCGTAGCGATGATCAGATCGGCCTTGCCAAACCCAAGCGGAGATACTTCTTCGACCTGCTGTTCCCAGCGCGGCAGCTTTTCATGCACCAGATCAATTCCGGTGACGCCAAGATGAATGCGACCAGCAGCCAATTCACGCGGAATTTCCCCCGCCGATAACAGGATCAGCGAGACACCCTCGATCCCTTCCACCTTACCGGCATATTCGCGGTCCGACCCACTGCGAGACAGGGTGATGTCGCGCTTTTCGAACCACGAAAAGGTCTTTTCCATCAACCGGCCCTTTGAAGGCACGCCCAGTTTCAGGCTCATTGCGCGTCCTCCTCTATCTCCAGCATCAGGTCCGGGCGCAGCACGCCGCCAACTGCGGGGATTTCTGCGCCTTTGCCCAAGTGGCGGGTCAGTGCATCATAGCGCCCCCCAGTGGCAATAGGCGGCAAATCCGGCCGGCCCTCGGCGTAGAAACCAAAGACAAACCCGTCATAATACTCCATCGAGGTCCGGCCATAAGACGCTTCGAAATCCAACCTGTCCACATCCACGCCGCGCGCTTGCAAGGCCGCGATCCGCGCCTCAAGCCGGTCCAGCGCCGGGGTGATCTGCGGCAAGTCCACCGCCACGTCGCGCAGCTGTTCAAGCGCAAAGGGCATGGTTTCGCGGACGTTCAGCAGGGTTTCCAACCCGGCCAGTTCGTTGTCGGAAATCGGTGGGGTATCACGATCCTCACGCAGGGCTTCGATCCGTGCCTGAATTTCAGAGGCGCGGCGCTTGCCGATCATAGGCGCGTCGGTTGCCAAAGGGTCAGCAGCCTCGAGTAAGGTCTTGCGTCCTTCAGGCCCCGGCTTGCGCCCAGCGAAACGGTCCAGCAAGACGCGAAAACGGCGGGGCCGCCACAGATGGCGCATCAGCGCCGCCTTGCGCCGGTCGGAAGTCCTCAGCCCCTGGACAGCAGCGGTCAGAATACCGATATCGCCGGTTGCCGCCCGCAGGGGCAACCCACGCAGTTGCAACGCGAACAGCGAAAACACTTCGGCATCGGCACTGGCCGGATCGGTGCGATCAAACACCTCATACCCGACCTGGATATATTCATTCGCGCGATCCGGATCGTGTTCCTGCCGCCGAAACACCTCACCCGAATAGGTATAGCGCGCCGGTTCGGCACCGTCGGACATGTGCATCTGCACCACCGGCAGCGTGAAATCCGGGCGCAGCATTTGTTCACCATGCAGCGCATCCGAGGTAACGTAAGCACGGGCGCGAATGTCTTCCCCATAGAGGTCCAGCAACGTTTCAGCCGGTTGCAACAGAGGCGGATCAACAACCCGGGCACCTGCGGTCTCGAAACGCACCCGCATCATCGCGGCGCGCGCCTGTATCTGAGTACGGTTGGCCATGGCTCAGTCCTGATTGTCCAGAATTTCGCGCACCTTGGCAACCAGATCACCGCGCGGAACCTCGAACTGGCTTGGGCGTTCTTTCCATTCCTCAAGCGTGGCGCTTTCGGCGATCTTTGCACCAAGGATCAGGTCCTTGATCTGCACGATCCCGTTCGCCTTTTCGTCACCACCTTCGATGACCGCAATGGGTGAATTCCGCTTGTCCGCATATTTCAGCTGGTTGCCAAAATTCTTGGGGTTCCCCAGATAGACCTCGGCCCGGATACCTGCATTGCGCAGCTCGGCCACCATGGCCTGATAATCCGCCATGCGGTCGCGATCCATGACGGTGACAACCACCGGCCCCTTGGCCTGTGCGCTGATCCGCCCCTTTTCGCGCAGAGCAGCCAACAGGCGGTCGACACCAATGGAGACACCGGTCGCTGGCACTTCCTGTCCAGTGAAACGCTTGACCAGATCGTCATAGCGCCCACCGCCTGCGACAGAGCCGAACTGCCGCTTGCGGCCTTTCTCGTCAAAGATATCAAAGGTCAACTCGGCCTCATAGACCGGACCGGTGTAATAGCCCAACCCACGCACGACCGATGGGTCAATCTCGATCCGATCCGCGCCATAGCCGCCGGCTTCCAGCAAGGTCCCGATCTGTTCCAGTTCGCCAATGCCATCCGCACCGATTTGGCTGTCACCCACGGCGGCACGCAGATTGGCCAGCGTTCCTGCGATATCTGCAGCTTTGGAGGTCAGGAAGGCGATGACCGGTTCTGCCTGATCATCGCTTAGACCCACGCCGTCGATGAAGGCACCTGACGCGTCCAGACGACCCTTGGTCAGCAATTCGCGCACGCCTGCTTCGCCCACCTTATCGAACTTGTCGATGGTGCGCAGCACGCTGTCACGGGCGGCGGCGTCTTCGCCCAGACCCATCGCCTCGAGCACGCCGTTCAGTACCTTGCGATTATTCACCCGCACCAGATAGTCACCGCGCGGGATGCCCACGGTTTCCAGCGTATCCGACAACATGGCGCAAATCTCGGCATCCGCCGCCATCGAGGCCGTGCCCACCGTATCCGCATCACATTGATAAAACTGGCGATACCGCCCCGGGCCTGGCTTTTCGTTGCGCCAGACCGGACCCATCGCATAGCGGCGATAAGGTGTCGGCAGATCGTTGCGGTGTTGCGCATAGACACGGGCCAAAGGCGCGGTCAGGTCATAGCGCAGGGCCATCCAATCGCCCTTTTCGTTCTCATCGAATTCCTGCCAGGCAAAGACGCCTTCGTTCGGGCGGTCGACGTCGGGCAGGAACTTGCCCAGCGCTTCGACAGTTTCGACCGCGCTGCTCTCCAAAGCATCAAAGCCATAGCGATGATAGACACCCGCGATAGTCCGCAGCATCTCGGTGCGCTGCGTGACTTCCTCGCCAAAATAGTCGCGAAACCCCTTCGGCGTTACGGCCTTGGGGCGGGGCTGTTTCTTGGGCTTGGCCATTTGGGGCGTCCTTGGGCGTTAAGTGTTCCGCGCGCGGTCTATCCCATGGCCCGTTTCGGGGCAAGGCGCGCTTTCGCTGGCCTTGCACAGCCGGTGCCGTTATGACCGGCGCGAGACAGGAGTTTCCAATGCAACATCTGGAAGAGCAAATCGCCCATCTGACCCGAACGGTCGAAGATCTGAACACAATCGTCACGCGGCAGCAGGATGATATCGACAACTTGACCCGCCGGGTTGAGGTGCTGATGCGCCGCGAAGGTGAACGGGCACAAGAAGGATCAGGCGGCATCATTCTCGGAGACGAACGCCCGCCGCATTACTGAGCGATCACAAGCTCAGCGTCGTCTTCACCGCATTATCGACTACCCCGCCCAACAGGGCATGCTGGTCCTCAGCGCAGCCCTCTCTCAATGCGGCTATGAAGGTCTCGCGCAGTTTCGCTTTGTCCTCGTCCGTGCTTGCGTGATCATTGATATCAATCTGACGGTTATAGATCGACAGTGCTGTCATCTTCTCGACTACCGCAAAGATATAGGCCTCATCACCGTCCGCCTCTTCAACCACCGTTGCACATGTATGATACATGACGGGCAATGCGTCCTGAACCATTTGTTCAGCAGTTTCATCGGCGATGGCCATGCCCGGAACGATCATGCACAGGCTTGCGAGAGCGGTTTTCATTTGGGTCACACGCATCGCAGTCATTTCCAGTTATGTCCAATAAAGGCTCCGGCCACGCCGCCGATTGCCGCGCCCTTGCCATCACCAATCAAAGCGCCGACGCCCGCCCCGATCAATGCGCCTTCGATCGTTTTCTTTTTCTTCTTGTCGTCCGCCACACCTGCTGAGGCTGTGACCAAGGCCATCGACGCGGCCAATATCAATG
Organism: Ruegeria sp. CDSC025; assembly: GCF_059610805.1. Classification (NCBI taxonomy): domain Bacteria; kingdom Pseudomonadati; phylum Pseudomonadota; class Alphaproteobacteria; order Rhodobacterales; family Roseobacteraceae; genus Ruegeria; species Ruegeria sp. CDSC025. The sequence goes on from NZ_JBXWOJ010000021.1 coordinate 19,968, forward strand.
TTCGAAAACCGAAATGTGGGATCGTCATATGGTTGCCCTCCTGTGGCATCACCAGAAAATCTCTTTCAGTCCTCAGCCTATCCGGCGGGCGAATGTCAGGCAACTTTTCCGGGGCGGTCAGATTTCCTCGACCGACATCACACCGTCCAGCGACTTGATCGCCCCTTTGATCTGCGGGTTGATCGGGAATTCCTGCCCGAGGTCCATCTCGACATCTCCCGGCAGGCCAGGATCAAGCAGGCACAGATGGATAGGCCCTTTCGCAGCCCCTTTGGCTGCGCCAGCGGCATCTTCCAGAACTTTGGCAACTGTGGGCAGAACCTGCGGCTGATCAACAAAAATGCGTAGCCCGGTCGCCCCTGCCTCGGCCACGACCACATCTACCGGCCCGACGGACCGGCCTAGAAGTTTGAGTTGATCGGCCTCCATCGTTGCTTCGGCGGTCAGCACCACCTGTGCACCGGTTTCCAGAAACTCACGGGATTTCTCCAGCGTTTCGGAAAACAGTGTGACCTCATAGGCACCTGTCGGGTCAGAAAGTTGGGCAAAGGCAAACCGGTTTCCGCGCGCAGATTTCCGTTCCTGCCGCCCAGCCACTACACCGGCCATCTTGGCGATCAGCGGACCCGAGCGTGCCTTTTCCATCACCTCATCCAGTGTCAGTACCTGCTTGCGTTTTAGGGCAGGCATATAGTCATCCAGCGGGTGGCCGGACAGGTAAAATCCGATGGCCTTGAACTCTTCGCTCAAACGCTCGGCAGGCAACCAGTCCGGCGTCGGCGAAAGGCGTGGCTCGGGCAGGTCGTCGCCCGCCTCGCCGAACAGCGATACCTGGTTCGAGTTCTTCTGATCGTGGATCGCAGCTGAATATTGCACCAGCGGATCAAGGCTTTCGAAGACGCGGCAGCGGTTCTTGTCGAGTTCATCAAACGCGCCAGCACGCGCCAGCATTTCCAAGGGCCGCTTGCCGACCTTCTTCAGATCAACGCGGCGGGCAAAGTCGAAGAGGTTGACGAACGGTTTGCCTGCACGTCCTTCTACTACCAAATTCATCGCCTCAACGCCGACGTTTTTCAACGCGCCCAGCGCGTAAACCAGATGCTGATCCACCACGTCAAACGTGGATTGCGAGCGGTTCACGCAGGGCGGTATGTAAGGCAGTTCCAACCCTTTGCGGACTTCCTCGAAGTAAACGGCCAGCTTGTCAGTCAGATGGATATCGCAGTTCATGACCCCGGCCATGAACTCGACCGGGTGGTTCGCCTTCAACCAGCCGGTCTGATAGCTGACCACGGCATAGGCGGCAGCGTGGGATTTGTTGAAGCCATAGTTGGCGAATTTATCCAACAGGTTCCAGACCTCGGTCGCCTTAGCCTCGTCCACGTCATTCTCAGCAGCGCCTTTGAGGAACTTAGGCCGCTCGGCATCCATCGCCTCCTGAATTTTCTTACCCATCGCGCGGCGCAGCAAATCCGCTCCGCCAAGGCTATAGCCCGCCATTTCCTGAGCGATCTGCATAACCTGTTCCTGGTAGACGATAATGCCTTGGGTTTCGTCCAGGATATGGTCGATGGAAGGATGCAGCGTGTCCCGTTCGCTCAGCTTGTTCTTGACCTCGCAGAACTTGGGGATGTTCTCCATCGGGCCCGGACGGTATAGCGCGACGAGGGCGATGATATCCTCGATACAATCCGGTTTCATCCGCTTGAGCGCATCCATCATGCCCGAGGATTCCACCTGGAACACCGCTACGGTCTTGGCCGCTGAGTAGAGTTTGTAAGTCGCTTCATCATCCAGCGGGATGGCGTTGATCTGGTTCGCGGCCCCCTCGGCGGCTTCGTACAGCTCGGTTCCGTCAGCAGCGATGTGCAGGTCGCGCCCGGATTTGAAGATCAGATCCATCGCATTCTGGATCACGGTCAGGGTTTTCAGACCCAGAAAGTCGAATTTAACCAGACCGGCCTGTTCTACCCATTTCATGTTGAATTGGGTCGCAGGCATGTCGGAACGCGGATCCTGATACAGCGGCACCAGCGCATCCAGCGGACGGTCGCCAATCACCACACCAGCCGCGTGGGTCGACGCGTTTCGCAACAGCCCCTCGACCTGCTGGCCATAAGTCAGCAGACGGTCCACAACCTCCTCGTTACGCGCCTCTTCACGCAGACGCGGTTCGTCTTTAAGCGCCTTTTCAATCGAGACGGGTTTCACCCCTTCGACCGGGATCATCTTGGACAGACGGTCCACCTGCCCATATGGCATCTGCAAAACCCGCCCGATGTCACGCACGGCGGCCTTCGACAGCAGCGCGCCAAAAGTTATGATCTGCCCAACCTTGTCGCGCCCATATTTCTGCTGCACGTAGCGGATCACCTCTTCGCGGCGGTCCATGCAGAAGTCGATATCGAAGTCAGGCATCGATACCCGTTCGGGGTTCAGGAAGCGTTCGAACAGCAGCGAATAACGCAACGGATCAAGGTCGGTGATCGTCAGCGCATAGGCCACCAGCGACCCCGCGCCCGAGCCCCGCCCCGGCCCAACCGGGATATCGTGATCCTTGGACCACTGAATAAAATCGGCAACAATCAGGAAATAACCGGGAAACCCCATGCCCTCGATAATGTCCAGTTCGAAATCCAGCCGCTTCTGATACTCTTCAGGGGTTACCGCATGCGGGATCACGGCCAGACGTTTCTGCAGACCTTCATTGGCGATGCGGCGCAGCTCGGCCACCTCGTCATCAGCGAATTTCGGCAGGATCGGATCGCGGCGATAGGCCATGAACGCACAGCGCCTGGCGATCTCGACCGTGTTTTCGATTGCTTCGGGCAGATCGGCGAACAGGGTCGCCATTTCCTGCTGCGACTTGAAATAATGCTGTGCGGTCAGACGGCGGCGGCCATCCTGCTGATCGACATAAGCGCCCTCGGCAATACAGATCAGCGCATCATGCGCTTCGTACATGTCCGTGGTCGGGAAGTAGACATCGTTGGTAGCCACCAGCGGCAGGTTCTTGGCATAGGCCATTTCAACATGGCCGCGCTCGGTCAGACGTTCGGCCTCGGGCTGACCACCCTCGCCTGGATGGCGCTGTAGTTCGACATACAGACGATCCGGGAACATGGTTGCAAGGCGATCCACCAAGACCTCGGCCGCTGGGCGCTGCCCTTGCTGCAACAAGCGACCCACCGGTCCGTCAGGGCCGCCAGACAGGCAGATCAGACCATCCGAGCGCTCTGCCAGTTCATCCAATGTCACCTGCGGCAACTGCCCGCCCTTGTCCACATACAGGCAAGAGCTGAGCTTCATTAGGTTTTCATACCCGACCTCTGACTGCGCCAGCAGCACCAGCGGCGCGGGGGCTTTCGCTTTCTCGCCCGGTTGCGCCTGCAGGTAGGTCAGGTCGACCTGGCACCCCATGATCGGCTGAACGCCCGCTCCGCTGGCGGTGACCGAAAACTCCAACGCAGAGAACATGCTGTTGGTGTCCGTGACGGCGACGGCGGGCATCTCAAGCTTTTCACACAGACCAGGCAGCTTTTTCAGCCGCACGGCGCCTTCCAGCAGGGAATATTCGGTGTGAACGCGGAGGTGGATGAATCGTGGAGTGCTGCTCATGCCGCCCAAGCTATCGCAGCCAGTGGTGGTACAAAAGCCTGAACCGTAGGTTCGGATTGCCAAAAAAACATGCGTTGATTGTTCGGGAAATCCATAAGGTGCTTCGGACTCTGAGGGTGAAACATGCTACAAAACCTTTTAGTTTCAAGGTGATGAACATCGAAACCACATGAAACACAAGGATCGGACCAATGAAATGATACATCAGAAGCGCGGTTTTTCTTGCCAGATTGGCTGCGCTGTTTCTAACATCTAATGGCAAGCTATCCGCCCGCACTCTTTCTACGTCGCATCGAAGGAGAGCATTCAGAGGCGCAATTCGGTAACGCGACGGGTTTCACGAATGGATATCACGTTTCTTCTGAACGGAGAGACAGTGGAGTTGGCGAATGTCGATCCGACAGTCACCTTGTTGGATTGGCTGCGCGAGGATCGCTCTCTGACCGGCACCAAAGAGGGCTGCAACGAAGGTGATTGCGGTGCCTGCACTGTCATGGTGACGGATCAGGGGGGAGCCAAAGCTCTGAACTCCTGCATTCTGTTCCTGCCTCAGCTCCACGGCAAAGCGGTGCGCACCGTCGAAGGCGCCAGCAGCTCGGACGGGAAGGCCCACCCGGTTCAGCAGGCAATGGTTGATCTGCACGGGTCGCAATGTGGCTTTTGCACCCCCGGCTTTGTAATGTCGATGGTGGCCGGGCATGCAAATGGTGCAACCGATCACGACACACAGCTGGCCGGGAACCTGTGCCGCTGTACAGGCTATGCGCCGATTATCCGTGCCGCCAAAGCCGCCGAAAAGCACCCTGTTCCCGTCTGGGTCAATGACAAGCCTGACGCAGCACCCGCCGCGTCTCCTATGCTGCCGCGGTCCTCGGACGAGCTTGCCGCCATTTATGCCGACCACCCCGAAGCCACCCTGGTCGCAGGCGCGACCGATGTGGGCCTTTGGGTGACCAAACAGTTGCGCGACCTGAAAACAGTAATCTTCATGAACGGTTGCGATGATCTGAAACAGATCACGGTTACAGACGATGAAATTCACCTTGGTGCCATGGTCGATATGAACCGCATGGGCGAAGCGCTGGGGGATCTGCACCCCTCTTATGCTGAAATGATCCGCCGCTATGCCAGCGTACAGGTGCGGCACGCCGCAACCGTAGGCGGTAATATCGCCAATGGGTCACCAATCGGTGACAACCCGCCTGCACTGATTGCCCTGGGCGCCAGCCTGCACCTGCGCAAAGGCGACACAAGGCGAACGCTGCCCTTGGAAGAGTTCTTCATCGACTATGGAAAACAGGATCGCGTACCCGGAGAATTCGTCGAAGCCGTAAGCTTCCCGCGCCAGGCGGATCGGTTGAAATGCTACAAGCTCAGCAAGCGGTTTGATCAGGATATTTCGGCCGTTTGTGGGTGTTTCAACATTACCGTTGCAGAAGGTACCGTCATTCAGGCGCGCATCGCATTTGGCGGCATGGCGGGCGTACCGAAACGCGCCACTCAAGTCGAAACTACGTTGACCGGCAAGCCATGGACAGCTGCTACCGTTCAATCCGCTCTGACGATGTTTGCCGAGGATTACGCGCCAATGTCAGATATGCGCGCCTCGGCCCATTACCGTCTTGAGACCGCCAAAGCGATGCTGGAGCGTTACTTCCTCGAGGATCAGGGCGAGGTGACCAACGTGCTGGAGGTGTCGGCATGAGCGTGACAAAACCACTGCCCCATGACGCCGCGCCCCTGCATGTGTCGGGTTCAGCGCGCTATGTGGACGATATCCCTACGCCCAAAGGCACGCTGCATCTGGCCTTTGGGCTTAGCCCGATTGCCAAGGGTCGGATTGCCGCGATGGACCTGTCAGCGGTCAAGGCGGCCGACGGCGTGGTCATGGTGATGACCGCCGAAGACCTGCCTTTTGCCAATGATGTCTCACCGTCCATTCATGACGAGCCCTTGCTGTCAGACGGCACCGTCCACTATATCGGCCAGCCCGTGTTTCTGGTTGTCGCCACCAGCCATCTGGCAGCGCGCAAAGCCGCGCGACTGGGCAAGATCGACTATGCCGAAGAAACCGCGATCCTGACGATTGAGCAGGCTCTGGCCGCCGACAGTCGGTTCGAGGACGGCCCGCGCATCTACACCAAAGGTGATGCAGACGCCGCCATCGCAGGCGCGGCGCATGTGATCGAAGGCAGTTTTGAGCTTGGCGGGCAAGAGCATTTCTATCTGGAAGGTCAAGCTGCACTGGCGGTGCCGAATGAGGGTGCTGATATGCTGGTCCATAGCTCGACCCAGCACCCGACTGAGATTCAGCACAAAGTGGCAGAGGCTCTGGGCGTTCCCATGCATGCTGTGCGCGTTGAAACCCGGCGCATGGGCGGCGGGTTCGGGGGCAAGGAAAGCCAGGGCAACGCTCTGGCTGTTTCCTGCGCAGTGGCCGCGCGGGCAACCGGCAAGGCCTGCAAGATGCGCTATGACCGCGATGACGACATGATCATCACCGGTAAGCGGCATGCCTTTCGCATTGGCTATAGGGCCGGGTTCGATCAGGACGGGCATATTCAGGGGGTATCCTTTCTGCACCACGCCATATGCGGATGGGCACAAGACCTGTCGCTGCCCGTCGCGGATCGGGCGATGCTGCATTCCGACAATGCTTATCTGCTGCCCAATGCGCGGATCGAAAGTCACCGGCTGAAAACCAACACCCAATCTGCCACCGCCTATCGGGGGTTTGGAGGCCCTCAGGGTATGGTTGGAATCGAACGCGTCATGGACCACGCCGCGCATGAGCTGGGTCTGGACCCGGTCGAGCTGCGCCGCAGGAACTATTACGCTGCCCCGGCGGGTACCGATGACCATGCCCCTGATCGCAATGGCGGCGATACGCCAAACACCACCCCTTATGGCATGGAAGTCGAAGATTTCGAACTTCACGGCATGACCGAAGCCTTGTTGAATTCCAGCGACTATGCCGCGCGCAAGGCAGCAATTCAGAAATGGAATACCGAGAACAGCGTGATCAAAAAGGGCATCGCCTTCTCTCCGGTCAAGTTCGGCATTTCCTTCACTCTGACCCATCTGAATCAGGCCGGCGCGCTGGTGCATGTGTACCAGGACGGGTCCGTGCACCTGAACCATGGCGGTACCGAGATGGGCCAAGGCCTGTTTCAAAAAGTGGCCCAGGTTGCCGCCTCACGCTTTGGTATTCCGCTAGAGATGGTGAAGATCACCGCCACAGACACGGCCAAAGTGCCGAACACCTCGGCAACGGCGGCATCTTCGGGAAGCGATCTCAACGGTATGGCGGTGAAAGCCGCCTGTGACACGATCCGCGACCGGATGGCAGAGTATCTGGCCGAGCGACATCAGGCCGACCCGTCGGCTGTCACCTTCGGGGATGGTCATTTATCGGTTGGTGAGGAACGCTATACCTTTGCCGAAGCGGCTGCGCTGACCTATCAGGGCCGCATCAGCCTTTCGGCCACCGGCTTCTATAAGACACCCAAGATCGAATGGGACCGGATCAAAGGCCAAGGTCGTCCGTTTTTCTACTTCGCCTATGGCGCCTCGATCACCGAAGTTGCCGTGGACACACTAACCGGTGAGAACCGCATCTTGCGCACGGATATCTTGCATGACGCGGGCGCGTCGCTGAACCCTGCGCTGGATATCGGTCAGGTCGAAGGTGGCTATGTGCAGGGCGCGGGTTGGTTGACGACCGAAGAACTCGTCTGGGATGGCACAGGCAATCTGCGCACCCATGCGCCATCGACCTACAAGATCCCGGCTTGTTCCGACCGCCCCGACATCTTCAACGTTGCTCTTTGGGAGGCTGAAAACCGTGAGGACACGATCTATCGCTCGAAAGCGGTAGGCGAACCTCCATTCATGCTTGGGATATCCGCCTGGCTGGCACTGTCGAATGCGGTGGCGGCCTGCGGAAACAGCTACCCCGCATTGGATGCCCCCGCCACGGCAGAAGAAGTCTGGCATGGTGTCCAAAGGATGAAGGGGGACGACTGATGGGATTTGACCTTGAGACTTTGAGGGAGGCGGTCAAAACCCATGGGCGCGTGATCCGGGTAGTCATCGCCGGGATCAAGGGCTCGTCCCCACGCGAGGTTGGTGCCGCAATGCTGGTCTGGCAGGACGGGCAATCCGGCACGATCGGTGGCGGCACACTTGAGTTTCAGGCAGCCGAAGCGGCGCGGATACAAACCGCCCAATCGCGCCTGACCCATCACGCGCTTGGCCCCGACATGGGCCAGTGCTGCGGTGGCGCTGTTTCCTTGCTAAGCGAGGTCTATGACCGCAACAACATCAACGATCTGGACGACAGCATCATCGCGCGCCCAACATCGAACCAGGACATGCCACTGTCGGTCAAACGCCTGTTGACCGAAGCCCGCGGACAGGGGATTGCACCAGAGGCACAGCTGATCGAAGGCTGGATGGTCGAGTCGGTCCACAAACCAGCGCGTGCACTGTGGGTCTGGGGCGCGGGTCACGTCGGTCGCGCCCTGGTGGATGTCCTGTCACCGCTGCCCGATCTCGCAATCACTTGGGTCGATACAGGATCCAAGCGGTTTCCAGAAACCGTACCGAACGGAGTCACCGCCGTCCCTGCCGCGAAACCAGCGGAACTGGTTCGGCATGCGCCGCGTGATGCTGAACATCTGGTGCTGACTTATTCACACAATCTGGACTTGGAATTGTGCAACCGTCTGCTTTCGCACGATTTCCGCTTTGCGGGGCTGATCGGCTCGGCTACGAAATGGGCGCGGTTCCGGTCTCGGCTGGCAGCGCTGGGGCACTCGCCCGAGCGGATCAGCCGGATCACCTGCCCGATTGGCGACCCGGGCCTGGGCAAGCACCCGCAGATGATTGCCGTGGGCGTCGCATCACAACTGCTGCGCCCGATCGGGCAAAACAATTTGAAGAAGGATCTGAGCGCGTGACCACTCCACTGCTAAGTTTGCAAGGACTGACCAAAGCCTATCCCGGCGTCGTGGCCAATGATCAGGTGTCCTTTGACATCGGTGAGGGCGAAGTTCATGCCCTGTTGGGCGAAAACGGCGCGGGAAAATCCACGCTGGTCAAAATGATCTATGGCTTGGTGAAGCCCGACAGCGGCACCATGCTGTTGCGTGGCCAACCCTTTGCTCCGCCCGAGCCGCGCGCCGCGCGTGCTGACGGAATCGCGATGGTATTTCAACATTTTTCGCTGTTCGACGCGCTGAACGTGGCCGAGAACATCGCATTGGGGATGGAGAACCCGCCGCCAATGGGCGACCTGGCCTCGCGCATTCGGGAAGTTTCGGAAACCTACGGCCTACCGCTGGACCCCTTTCGTACAGTCGGCGACCTGTCTGCGGGGGAACGCCAACGGGTTGAGATCATTCGCTGCCTTCTGCAGGATCCAAAGCTTTTGATCATGGACGAACCAACCAGTGTTCTGACTCCGCAAGAAGTCGATATCCTTTTCGAAACGCTGAATAAATTGCGGTCTGAAGGCACATCGATCCTGTATATCTCGCACAAGCTTGAAGAAATCCGCACCCTATGCGACCACGCTACGATCTTGCGTTTGGGCAAGAATGTGGGCGAATGCGTTCCGTCTGAAACCTCGGCCCGGGAGATGGCCGAGTTGATGGTCGGTTCAACCCTGCAAACACCTGAGCGCGGAGGCCGCGAGTTCGGCGAGGTCGCGCTGGATGTCAGCGGGCTTTCCGTGCCCTCACCGTCTGAATTCGGCACCGCGCTGAAGAATGTCCACATGACAGTTCGCAAAGGCGAAGTGCTGGGAATTGGCGGTGTTGCCGGCAACGGACAGGACGAACTGCTGGGTGTCCTGTCTGGCGAAATCCAGACAGCTGCCGATGCGATCAAGTTCGATGGCCAGCCGATTGGCAAACTGGGCCCAACCGCACGGCGCAAGCTGGGCGTACTGACCGCCCCCGAAGAGCGGTTGGGACATGCAGCCGCCCCAGACATGAGCCTGACCGAAAACGCCCTGCTGACCGGATCGGTCCGCGAAGGGTTGGAAAGCAACGGGTTCTTGAAATGGGCAGATACCAAAAGCTTTGCTGAAAAGATCATCAGCGCCTTTGATGTGCGCACGCCAGGGCCCGAGAATGCGGCCCGGTCATTGTCAGGCGGCAACCTACAGAAATTCGTGATCGGACGCGAAGTGTTGCAGAACCCCGATGTACTGGTCGTGAACCAACCCACATGGGGGGTGGACGCCGCTGCCGCTGCGTCGATCCGACAGGCCATTCTGGACCTTGCCGCCAAGGGCACGGCGGTGGTCTGCATCAGCCAGGATCTGGACGAATTGATGGAAATCTCGGACAGCTTTGCCGCCCTGAACGAAGGCAGGCTCAGCGCGCCACGCACAACCATGGGTCTGACCGTGGATGAGATCGGCCTGATGATGGGCGGTGCACATGGCATGGAGGTAGCCCATGTCTGATGCAAAACAAAATATGACGACGGGGGTGTGAGCAGATGATTGTATTGGAGAAACGGCCACAGCCGTCCAAGGCGTGGTCTTATGCGACCCCGCTTGTGGCGGTATTGGCGACGATGCTGTTTGGCGGCATATTGTTTGCCGTCCTGGGTAAAAACCCGGTTCAGGCCATCGGCACCATTTTCTGGGAGCCTCTGTTCGGTGAATTCGCCTTTTATTACCGCCCGCAGCTGCTGGTGAAGGGCGCGCCGTTGGTGCTGATTGCGATTGGCCTGTCGTTAGGCTTCCGCGCCGGTATCTGGAACATCGGCGCCGAGGGTCAGTATATCATGGGCGCCATCTTTGGTGCGGGGGCCGGGCTGGCCTTTTACCCGCTGGATGCCTGGTATGTCTTTCCGATCATGGTGATGGCAGGTGCGCTTGGCGGTTGGCTCTGGGCCTCTATTCCGGCCTTTCTGAAGGTGCGCTTTGGCACCAATGAAATTTTGGTCTCGCTGATGCTGGTCTATGTGGCTGAACAGATGATGGCCTCGGTCTCGCTGGGACTGCTGAAAAACCCCGAAGGGTTCGGTTTTCCGGGTTCACGCAATCTGCAATCCTATGAGAGTGCGCATAATGCCGAGCTGATCGCAGGATCGGGGATGCATTGGGGCGTTGTGACCGCACTGATAGCCGTGATCTTTTCCTATATCCTGCTGAACCGGCACATGCTGGGCTTTCACATCCGCCTGACGGGTGAGGCACCGCGCGCAGCCAAATTCGCCGGGGTAAACCCAGCACGACTGATCCTGTTCTGTCTTGGCCTGTCAGGCGCACTGGCCGGGCTGGCGGGGATGTTCGAAGTCTCGGGCCCCTCGGGTGTTGTCAGCATCGACTTTAACGTCGGCTATGGCTTTACCGCGATCATCGTGGCCTTTCTGGGTCGACTGCATCCGGTGGGCATCCTGCTAGCCGGTGGCCTAATGGCGTTGACCTATATCGGTGGTGAAATTGCGCAGTCCCAAATGGGTCTTCCTGCCGCGGCTATTCAAGTATTCCAGGGGATGCTGCTGTTCTTCCTGCTGGCCTTCGACCTTTTGACCAACTACCGCATCCGTGCGGCCCGTAGCGAGGTGGCGTAATCATGGACCTAGGTGAGATTAATCCCGTACTTCTGGTCGCGTCACTGATGGTGGCTGCAACTCCCCTGCTTCTGGCCGCGATCGGTGAATTGGTCGTCGAAAAAGCAGGAGTTCTGAACCTTGGCGTAGAGGGCATGATGATCGTTGGCGCGATCAGCGGTTTTGCGATCTCGGTCGAGACTGGGTCGCCCTGGCTGGGCTTTGTCGCCGCGGCCATAGGCGGTGCAGTACTGTCCCTGCTGTTTGTGCTGCTGACGCAGGTGGCGCTGGCCAATCAGGTTGCCAGCGGCCTGGCGCTGACTCTGTTTGGTTTAGGGTTCAGCGCCCTGCTCGGTCAAAGCTATGTGGGGGTCAAACCCCCCAGCATGGGCGATATCCATATCCCGGTGATCAGCGATATTCCGGTGATTGGCCCGATCCTGTTTCAGCATGACCCGATCCTTTATGTCGGCATCGCTTTGACAGCGGCCGTCTGGGCTACGCTTAAATACACTCGCGTCGGACTGATCCTGCGCGCGGTAGGTGAAAACCACGATGCGGCGCATGCGCTTGGCTATAAGGTGATCAAGATCCGCATCATGGCGATCCTGTTCGGCGGTGCCTGTGCCGGGCTGGGTGGGGCTTATATCAGCTTGATCCGGGTGCCACAGTGGACCGAGGGCATGACAGCCGGTGTCGGCTGGATCGCCCTGGCCTTGGTCGTCTTCGCCAGTTGGAAGCCATGGCGCGCCCTGCTGGGTGCCTATTTGTTCGGCGGTATCACCGTGTTGCAGCTGAATTTGCAGGCAGCGGGCGTTGCCATCCCGGTCGAGTATCTGGCAATGTCGCCCTACATCATCACGATCCTTGTGCTTGTGATCCTTTCCGCCGACAAAAGCAGCGCACCTGCCTCACTCGGCCGGATATTCCATGCCTCGCATTAGACGGGGACAACTGAACCAACTTGGGGAGTAACACATGAAAATTACTACATTTCTGGCAAGCGCCGCCATGGCGCTGGGTTTGGCAACTACTGCCATAGCTGAAGACAAAACCAAGGTCGGCTTTGTATTTGTCGGCCCGGTGGGCGACGGCGGCTGGACCTATGAACATAACAAGGGCCGTCTGGCGGTTGAAGAAGAGTTCGGCGACAAGGTCGAAACCGTGTTTGTTGAATCCGTGCCCGAAGGCCCGGATGCAGAGCGGGTGATGACCCAGATGGCGCTGGAAGGTGCAGACCTGATCTTTACCACCTCGTTCGGATACATGGATCCGACCATCAACGTGGCCAAGAAATTCCCGAACGTGAAGTTCGAACACGCGACCGGCTATAAAACAGCCGACAACGTTTCGGTTTATTCGGCACGTTTCTATGAAGGTCGTGCGGTACAGGGCCATATCGCGGGCAAGATGACCAAGTCGAACATTGTTGGCTATATCGGGTCCTATCCGATCCCCGAAGTGGTCCGCGGAATCAACTCGGCCTATATCCACGCCAAGAAGGTCAACCCGGATGTCGAGTTCAAGATCATCTGGGCCTACACTTGGTTCGATCCGGCGAAAGAAGCAGATGCCGCCACTGTTCTGATCGAACAGGGCGCGGACGTGATCCTGCAGCACACCGACTCGACCGCACCGCAAGCAGCTGCGCAAGAGGCGGGCAACGTCATCACTTTCGGCCAGGCCTCGGACATGAGCGAATACGCTCCGTACCCGCGCGTCTCGTCGATCATCGATGACTGGGCGCCTTACTATATTGCGCGGACCCAGGCCGTCATGGATGGCACATGGGAAAGCGCCAATACATGGGATGGCATCCGCGAAGGCATGGTTGCAATCGGGGAAATCTCGGACGCGGTTCCCGCTGACGTCAAAGAAGAGGCACTGGCGCTAAAAGCGGCCATGGCCGCGGGTGAATACCATCCCTTCACCGGACCGCTGAAAAAGCAGGACGGTAGTGACTGGCTGGCCGAAGGCGAGACCGCAGACGACGGTACACTGGCCGGAATGAACTTCTATGTCGAAGGCTTGGAAGGTGAGATTCCGCAGTAAGGCGGCACAGGATAACGCAGAAAGGCCCGCCATGTGCGGGCCTTTTTTGATTTTGCCACCTGTTTTATGCCACTCTTGATCTTCGATAGCCCGAAACCAGCGCCAAGCACATTGATCCGCGGCTCTACCGATCAACGAGGACCAGATGAATTCAAAACGCGAATTGCTGCAGAAACTGTTGAAAGGTATCGAAACCGGGGATGCCGAGGCCGCAACCGTCGTCAACGAAGAAAAATACATCCAGCACAATCCCCAGACCCATGAAGGCAGCGAGGGGCTGGCCACGTTGTTTGCCCGCCTGTCGAAAACAAATCCCAAGGTTAAATTTGTTCGCGTTTTTGAAGATGGCGAATTCGCTTTTGCCCATAACGAATATGATTTTGCCGAAGTTAAGGCCGCGTTCGAGGTCTTTCGATTTGAAGACAGCAAAGCTGTTGAGCACTGGGATAACATTCAGCCCCTGCGCGGCCCAAACGCTTCGGGACGCGGCATGCTTGAAGGGCCAACTGAAATCACGGATATTGACAGAACCGAACAGAACCGGGAATTGGTCGACAACTTCTCGCAAACGGTCCTGATAGACCGGAAAACCGAGCGGATGAAGGCGTTTGTTGATGCGAACCTGATACAACACGATCCCGATGGTGTTGACGGCATCGACGCCTATCGCATGGTGCTTGAAGCTAGATCAGACGCGGAGTTGATCGTTCAGTATCACCGCGTCCATCGTGTGCTGGCAGAAGGGAATTTCGTCCTGTGCATGAGCGAAGGTGCCAGTCACGGAAAACATACCAGCTTTTATGATCTGTTTCGGGTCGCAGACGGAGTGATCGTCGAGCAGTGGGGCACTATGGAAACCATAGCGCCCCGTAGCGAGTGGAAGAATGACAACGGCAAATTCTGATCTAAGTAAGGGCCGTTAATGCCCAGTCAGAACCAGCGTGTTCACCGGCATCAGGATCAAACGCAGGCGCAGACCCGCCGCATGAACCACGCCGATCGTGTCGACCACATGCAGGAAAGCAGAGTGCCAAAAGCCCAAATCTTCATGCTCCAGCCGCTCGTGGTTATCGGTGTAGACATTCGCCAGACAGTTGCTGCCGGGCGGGATATCATCCGCCATGCCCTTATAAAGCGGTTCAAAATAAACCAGGATCGAGCCCGGCACCTTGTTGGACTGCACGTCTCTCAGCTCGTCTGACGGGCGAATTTGTCCCGATGGGATCACATCCTGAACTTCGACCACCACAACCGGAATAACCGTGAACGGCTTGGTCATGCAGCCCAGCTCTCCGACCATGCCGGGCTTGATAACCTGCGCCGACATCTGATTGAACGCAGCCTGAAAGCGGTCATGCCCGGTGTTTGACGGCACAAGAATACCTGCTGGACGCAGCAGAGGACTGACGTAATCGCCAACCTGAAGGCCGAACTGTTCGATCCTCCCCGTCACACCCGCGTTGATCACAGTCTTGTCCAGCTCGGTCAAAGCAGCATCCAGGTTCGCATTGGCGCTGGCCAGTTGGGCCGGGATCAGCTCTTCGATTTGCTGTACGACGGCAGCGCGTTGCGATTCAGCCGCAACCAGCTTGGCCTCTCGTTCAGCGACAAGGTTTTCCAGCCGGTCAATCTCGGCCAGGCGGACGGCGCTTGACCCTTCGTCCCGCAGGGTCGTATTGCGTTGCAAGTCCTCTAGCGCCTGATCCAGCGCCGCTTTTGCGCCCGCGATCCCGGCGGCGGCCTCGGCCAGATCGGTCTCCGCAACTTTCAGTGATGCCTGAACTTGCGCGATCTGCGCATGCGCTGCCTCAACCATTGCAGTTTGAGTAAAGTCCTCGATCCGGAAGATTGGCTGCCCAGCAACAACCTGTTGATTGTTGGAAACATAGACCTCGGACACTCGCCCACCCAGTTGCGGCAAGATCGTTACTGTGCGGAAATACGAGGCCGCAGTTTTGCTGGCCGGGTGAAAATAGAACAGAGTGGTGATCACGGTCAGCGCCATAATGGCACAGGTTGTCAGACCCCAGCGCAGCTCGTACCACATGGTGAATAATGTGATCTCGTGCCCGATACGTTTTCCCTGCACAAAGCGGCGGAACAGATAATCAGGCAGCACTGTAACCAGCGCGCACATCAGTGTTTCAAGCATGTCCTATTGCTCCTGCTGCGCGACGGGTTCGGGGGATGGAACGGGATCGGGATCAGCAGGCGGTTGCGGCGCTAAAGATCGGATCGCATCGGCAATGGCACGCAAGGGCGCACCTATGTCGGGAAACTGGAATCCGGCGACCAGAATGGCTGCAATCCAGAACAATCCGTTATGAGTGAACAAAGCCAGCAGCGCAAGAATTCCCACAAGCTGAAACTGCGGGTGGTTGGATTCATGCGCGAGCTTTTCGGGGATCGAATGCAGGGTGAAATAGCCAACGCCGATCAGGATGATCACCACAACCGTGAAAATGAACATGACCGTCAAAAGAAAATCGCTGCCATCCGCCTGGGTCACGTAAGACGGAATGTGCCCCGTGGCCAATGGGTGTAAATCTGCTGTGCTCACCCTGCCCTCCTCTAAATGCTTTCCACTTCTTTGGATGGGTTGATGCGCAAATTCAACCCTGCTTAAAGTCTCAATTAGAATTCTACGGTCGTGCAGGGCGCATTCGACGTCAGAAAATCACGACTGCGGCCAGCAAAGGGGCGACATGATAGATTTCCTGATTATCGGCGGCGGTATTGCCGGGCTTAGCGCGGGCGCGCGGTTGTCAGAGCGCGGCCAGGTCACCGTGCTCGAAGGCGAAGAGGCGCTGGGCTATCACGCATCAGGCCGGTCCGCGGCTATGTTTGCACCCGCCTATGGTCCGCCTGCTGTTATTGCCCTCAACCTTGCCAGCGCAGCGCATTTTGAGACGAATGACTATCTGTCGCCACGCGGCTGGGTTCTGATCGGCGGGAAAGACCAACACGATGTGTTTCACCGGGATGCCGATCAACTTGGCGGCCGACAGATTTCCTTTGACGCGGCACAATCCCTTATCCCGATCCTGAACCCCGAAACCGTCGGGTTCGCGGCGCACAGCGACAGTGAACAAGATATAGATACCGACCGCATGATGCAGGATTTCGCCCGGACGATCCGTGGGAATGGTGGATCCGTTCTGACCCGGCAAAGCGTCACGGCAATTCGCAAACATAGGCACTGGATCGTCGAGGCCACCGAGAGCTTTGAGGCACGACACATCGTCAATGCAGCCGGCGCCTGGGTTGACGAAATCGCGGCGATGGCCGGTATCGCGCCGATTGGTATCCAGCCGCGCCGCCGCTCAATGGCCCGTATCCCGGCCCCCGGCGGGCATGACTTGCGCGCCTGGCCCATGATGTTGGGTGCGGGCGAATGCTGGTATGCTAAACCCGACGCGGGCAAATTGCTGGTCTCACCTGCCGATGCCGATCCGACCGCCGCCCATGATGCGTTTGCCGATGACATGGTTCTGGCCGAGGGCTTGGCCCGGTACGAGGCAATGGTCACCGAGCCTGTGACACGGGTCGAAACCAACTGGGCGGGCTTGCGCAGTTTCGCACCGGATGGCAGCCTGGTTTTGGGGCCCGATCCGACCGATCCTACGTTTATCTGGTCTGCCGGTCAGGGTGGTTACGGGTTTCAGACGGCCCCTGCTGCATCCCAACTGGTAGCGGATCTGACAGTCGGCAACCAATCAAGTCTGGACACGGCGACCATCGCCTCTCTGAGACCAGACAGGTTGCACAGATGAACAAGCGCCCGTTACCCTCCAACGCCAGCGTCGCGACTGTAGGAGAGAACGGTCAGTTGGTCGCTCCGGCAGCCAGCCGTAACGTCGGGGCTTTGTGTGATCTTCTGGACCAGTTCGCCCCTTTGACCGGACAAGCGCTAGAACTGGCAAGTGGCACCGGTCAGCACATCGCAGCCTTTGCCGAGTGCCGCCCCGGCATGCATTGGCAACCCAGTGAGGTTGAATCCGAACGGCGGGCCAGCATCAATGCCTACACCGCGGGCCTGCCGAATGTGTCTAAAGCAGAAGTTCTGGATGCAACCATCGAGGGTTGGCATCAGCCGTTTGGCGGCAGGGATCTGATCGTTCTGATCAATCTCTTGCACCTGATCAGCTGGGCCGAAGTGGAAACGCTTGTCGGTGAGGCAGCGCAAGCACTGAACGCGAATGGCCGGTTGATCCTTTATGGTCCTTTCATGCGCAACAATCGCCTGACCAGCGTGGGGGATCAACGATTTCATACGGCTCTGGTCCAGCAGGATGCTGAAATCGGATATAAAAACGACGGAGACGTTTCTGAGCTTTTGGCCAATCACGACCTGAAAATCCTGGAAGTCGCGGAGATGCCTGCAAATAACCTGGCCTTCATCGTGGAAAAACCTAACACCTGATCCAGATCAAAGCCCGACCGAAGCCAACTAAACATATTCCAAACACACGATGTTAAATGGAATGTAGCATGCCCTGGCAGGAAAAGATCAACGACACGCGAAAAGGTCTTCGCAATTTGAACGGCGCAATCCCTGATACCGCCCGCGCCTTCGGTGCGCTTGGCGCGGCGGTCAAGCAAGGCGGAACGCTAGACTACAAGACCAAAGAATTCATCGCTCTTGGCATATCCATAGCGGACCGATGCGAACCCTGTATCATGCTGCACACCGAAGCTTTGATCAAAGCCGGCGCGTCACGTGACGAGGTTTCGGACGTTCTGTCCATGGCGGTTCAGATGGGAGGCGGGCCGTCGATGATGTACGCCTCTAAGGCGCTGGACTGTTTCGACGAGCTGAGTGCATGAAAAAAGCCCGCGTGCTGCGGGCTTTTGAAGGCGGCACCAAAAAGGTGCCGCCGTTCTTATCCAGATCAGCCGTCCTTGCGGATGGTTTCGTTTTTCGGATCATAGGGGCTGTCGCAGGTGACGACCGCATCCCACAATTTGTCCTGAAGCTTGACCTTCAGCTTGGTGCCTTCCACCGCCAGATCGGGCTTCACATAGCCCATGCCGATGGATTTCTCGAAGGCTACTGAATAGCCACCCGAAGTCAGACGACCGACGCGTTCACCTTCCGGCGTATACAACACTTCACGGCCCCACGGATCGGCATCCTCCGGTCCGTCGATCAGCAGGGTGCAGCATTTCACGCGCACGCCAGTCTCTTCCAGCTTGGCCTTGCCATAGAAGTCCTTGGACAGGTCAACAAAGCGCGGCAGGTCGGCTTCCAGCGGGGTCGCGTCGCGGCCCAGTTCGGTGCCGAAGGCGCGATAGGATTTCTCCTGACGCAGCCAGTTCTGGGCGCGTGCGCCGACCAGCTTCATGCCATGCTTCTCACCCGCTTTTTCCAGCAGGTCGAACAGGTAGTTCTGCATTTCAATCGGGTGGTGCAGTTCCCAACCCAGCTCACCGGTATAGGCCACACGGATCGCGTTGACCGGGCACATGCCCAGTTCGATCTGACGGGCCGACAACCATGGGAAGCGCTTGTTGGACAGTGCGGTTTCCGGATCGGCGTCTTTGATGACCTCTTTCAGAACGTCCCGCGATTTGGGTCCGGCGATGGCAAAAACGCCCCACTGAGTGGTCACATCCTGGATCTCGATGTAACCGAACTCCTCCATCTTGTCCTCGGCCGCCTTGCGCAGGTAATCGGCGTCGTACTCAGTCCAGGCACCGGCAGAGACGATGTAGTAGTTGTTCTCGCCGTTACGGACGATGGTGTATTCGGTGCGGGTGGTACCGTGCGAGGTCAGCGCGTAGGTCAGGTTGATACGACCGACCTTGGGCAGCTTGTTACAGGTGAACCAATCCAGGAACTGGGTCGCACCAGGGCCTTTGACGACATGTTTGGTGAAGGCCGATGCGTCGATCAGGCCAACGCCTTCGCGGATCGCCTTTGCTTCGTCAACGGCATGCTGCCACCAGCCACCGCGGCGGAACGAGCGGGCATCATGGTCGAAGTTTTCGGGTGCATCCAGCGGACCGAAGTAGTTCGGGCGCTCCCAGCCGTTAACCCAGCCAAACTGTGCGCCACGCGCTTTCTGACGGTCATAGGCCGGAACAGTCCGCAGCGGGCGGCAGGCAGCACGTTCTTCATCGGGGTGGTGCAGGATATAGACGTGCTCATAGCACTCTTCGTTCTTGCGCGCCGCGAACTCGGTGGTCATCCAGTTGCTGCTATAGCGTTTGGGATCCAGCGAGGCCATGTCGATCTCGGCTTCTCCATCGACCATCATCTGGGCCAGATAGTAACCGGTGCCGCCTGCGGCGGTGATACCGAACGAGAACCCCTCGGCCAGCCACATGTTGCGCAGACCCGGAGCCGGACCAACCAGCGGGTTGCCGTCGGGCGTGTAGCAGATCGGGCCGTTGAAATCGTCTTTCAGGCCGGATTCGGCACAGGACGGCACGCGCTCGGCCATTGCCATATACTGATCTGCAATCCGGTCGAGATCGAGCGGGAACAGATCAGCACGGAAGCTGTCCGGCACGCCGTGTTCGAACTGCGCCGGCGCACCATGTTCATAGATCCCCAAAATCCAGCCGCCGCGTTCCTCGCGTGCGTAGGATTCGTTGTCGGCATCGCGGACAACAGGGTGTTCGGGGTTGCCCGCTTCACGCCATTTGACCAGCTCAGGGTCTTTGTCCATGACGATGAAGGTGTGTTCGACCGGGATCGCGGGCATCTTGATGCCCAGCATTTTCGCGGTCCGCTGTGCGTGGTTGCCCGATGCGGTCACGACATGCTCGGCGGTGATAACCACCTGCTCATCCGACGGAATGAGGTTACCGCCCTTCTCGACCATTTTGGTGCAGGTGACTTCCCAATGAGTGCCGGTCCAATGGAAGGCATCGGCCTGCAGCTTGCGAACGATCTCAACTCCGCGTTGACGCGCACCCTTGGCCATCGCCTGTGTCACGTCTGCTGGGTTAATATAGCCGTCCTCGGTGTGATATATCGCGCCCTTCAGGTCCGAGGTCTCGATCAGCGGCCAGCGTTCCTTAATCTGGTCCGGAGTCAACCATTCATAGGCAACGTCACAGGTTTCGGCGGTCGACGCGTACAGCATGTATTCGTCCATGCGCTCCTGGGTCTGCGCCATGCGCAGGTTACCAACCACGGCGAAACCCGCGTTCAGGCCGGTCTCATCCTCAAGCTGCTTGTAGAAATCGACCGAGTATTTGTGGATATGCGTGGTCGCATAGGACATGTTGAACAGCGGCAGCAAACCCGCCGCATGCCAGGTCGAACCTGACGTCAGTTCGTCCCGCTCGATTAGCATGACATCGTCCCAGCCTGCCTTGGCCAGATGATAGGCAATCGAAGTGCCGACGGCGCCGCCGCCAACGACCAGTGCTTTGACTTGGGTTTTCATAGCCGGGTGTCTCCCCTTGGAATCTGTTGCCACCATATGGCGCAATCAGCGCCCACCGCGCGACATTCATCCGACCAGTGATATAAAAAAAACGACCCTCAGACATCTGGGGGTCGTTTTTCCTAAAAGTTTTGAACTTTCTCAGCCGCCAGACAGCGAGCAGGTCTTGCGCGCATCTTTGAAGGCGCATTTGCCCGAAGACCCTGCTCCACCCTTGTTCACACGAATCTCGGATGCTTCGTTCACACGTTTCCCAGAAGCATCGGCAGTTTCTGAACCTTTAAAAAACGACTTCAGGCCGCCGAACAAACCGCTCGAGCTTTTCGGTTCGACCTCTTTTTCTTCCGACCCACCCGTTAGCTTCCCGAAAAGTCGCCCAAAAACACTGCCGCCTGATCCATCCGCATCTGCGTTTTCAATTTCCAGGCCAGCCAACCCTTTGCGATACCCGATCTGGATCAAATCATCCGGGGATTGGATTTTGTTTGCCGTCAGATCGAAAGCATCAGATGGCAACCCGTGTTGTGCCGCCATTGTATTGGCAAGCAAGGCCAACCCGTTGATGTTTTCGATCCGCAACTGAGCAATCTCGCTGCGCAGCCGGGTGAACTCGGCCCGGACTTCGGCCATTTGCAAGGCGCGCTTTATGCCGCCATCCGGGTCGGTAACCGCCTCGTTTCCTACACCAGGCACCGGCCGGCTAAGCAACACGTTCATCCCATCATAGTCAAGCTGGCTGAGGAATATGCGCACATCCTGCTCCGGGGCATCTGTGTACATCTCAACACGTATTTCCTCACCCAGACCCAGGGTGCCCGTATAGATCTGGAACCCAACCGGCTGTGTCAGATCCGTCACTTTGGCAGTGATCATAGACCAGACTTTACGGACATCGAGATGGATCGGGCTGTACTCTGCTTCGACGAACTGAAAATAGGCAACGCCCCCGATCACACCGAACGGAGCATAATTGCTGGCGCCGAAATCCATCGAGTCGATCGATCTTGCGATATTGCCCGCAAGTGAATCCGCGGAAGCCTCCTGCCGCAGTTTGATCTCAATCCAGTAAGTGTGACCAGCCTTTTCATAAACCCAGCCTGCCTTATCCAGTTTTTTGGCCTGTATTTCAGCTTTTTGAACGGCCACCTTACTGGCAAGCGGGCGCGCGGCCTCACTGACTGATTTCAAGCCCCCCCCTTCACGCGCATCGAGCGTGAAGTCACTGTCCATTATTGCCCGACGCGAAAGCTCTGAATCCGGGACCGGCATATAGGGCTTGCCCCCTGCGCGCCAACGCTTCTGGCGGTCGCGTTCTGCCGCTTCGGCATCCAGTTCTTCATGATAAAGGGCGAACCGCGTTTTGAGCGTTTCCACATAGCCGTTTGCCGACAGCGTACCTTCGTGTTTCTTATCCTGCTGGTAGTAATCCAGCCCGGCAACAACCAATCCAACAATCAGCGTAAACCCGATCAGCCGCAACGCGTCCATCAAATTACCTCAATATTCATTCACTGCTTATTTCGCGCAGAATCTTTGAAAATTGAGGCATCCTTGTGGCCTAGATACGGAATAATCCGCGCGGTTTTTACCCGTCCCGAGCCGGAAATATTTTTCCAGGGTTCATGATATTGTCGGGATCAAGCGCCTTTTTCACCGCCTCCATAAAGGTCAGCGCTGCCCCTAGCTCCTTGGCCAGGTATGACCGCTTTCCTTGCCCGATCCCATGTTCCCCGGTACAGGTTCCCTCCATCTCGATCGCAAGGTTATTCAACCACCCAACAAACCCGTCCGCTTTGGCCACTTCGTCGGCGTTTTCCATGTCGATCAACAGCAAGGTGTGAAAATTACCGTCCCCTACATGCCCGACAATCGGCGCCAAAAGCCCAAGTTCCTTGGCCTTGTTTCGGGTCGCAGTCACGCATTCTGCCAGTCGCGAGATCGGTACGCAAACATCGGTTGATATGCCCCGCGCACCCGGGCGCAACTGCAAGCTGGCCCAATACATATCATGGCGTGCCTGCCAGAGTTTGTTGCGTTCTTCGGTTGTCGAAGTGGCCGCGAAATCTGTGCCGCCGAACTCTTCGGCGATCTGACCAAATGTCTCAGCCTGCTCGACCGCACCACCAGTCGATCCATGAAACTCCAATAGCAAAAGCGGGGTTTCCGGTAAGGCCAGTCCCGAATAGGCGTTTGCGGCCTTCACCGACACCTCGTCCAACAACTCGATCCGGGCCACGGGAACGCCGTACTGGATCGTCATCATTACAGCCTGACATGCCGCGTCGACAGAAGGAAAAACACAACGCGCCGAGGTGATCGCTTCGGGGATGCCTTGCAGACGCAGAGTGAGTTCTGTGATGATGCCCAGCGTGCCCTCTGCGCCTACCATCAGGCGGGTCAAGTCATACCCGGCCGACGACTTTCTGGCCCGCTGCCCGGTCCGGATGATTTGCCCGTCCGGCATCACGGCCTCAAGGCTAAGGATATTGTCCTTCATCGTGCCATAGCGCACCGCATTGGTTCCCGAGGCACGGGTCGCCGCCATACCGCCCAGCGAGGCGTTCGCACCGGGATCAATCGGAAAGAACAGACCCTGATCACGCAGATGAGTGTTCAGCTCCTCTCGCGTTACACCTGGTTGCACGACACAATCCAAATCACCGGAATGAACGGCCAGTACCTTGTTCATCTGAGACAGATCAACCGAAATGCCACCGGCTGGCGCGTTCACATGCCCTTCCAGCGAGGTTCCGGTGCCAAAGGCAATCACAGGGACCTTATGCGTGGCGCAGGCCTTGACGATTTCCGAGACTTCCTGGGTCGAATGCGGAAACACCACTGCATCAGGGGGCTGGTTTTCGATCCATGTGGTCGTATGCCCGTGCTGCTCGCGGATCGCCTGACCCGTTTGCAAACGGTCGCCGAATTGCTGTTTCAGAATGCCGACGACCGTTTCAATCCCCGCCTCGTTTCGCCGAAGCGACTTTGCTTGCACCATGCTTTCCCTTTCTGACTGGCCGCTAGACTATTCGCCCAGCGCAATGCCCTCACGTCGCGGATCGGCACCGCCTGTCAGCATGTCCCCGATCTCGATGGCATGAAGACCTGATGTCAGATCACGCGCGTTGACCTCATAGCCAAGTTCGGTCAGCGCATCCGAAAGCCCTTCGGCCCCGGTGCCCTGTTCCACGTCGAACGTGCCGAAACGATTGACCAGATGCGGCAGTGCCAAGGCCTGTTGCACATCCATATCCCAATCTGCCCAGGCGATGATCGACTTGGCAACATAGCCGATAATCCGGCTTCCACCCGGCGATCCGATGGCCAGAACCGGTGCACCGTCCTGCATCACAATGGTCGGGCTCATGGATGAGCGCGGGCGTTTGCCCGGTTCCAGACGGTTGGCAATCGGAACGCCATCACTGTGGGTTTTGAACGAGAAATCCGTCAGCTCATTGTTCAGCAAGAACCCGTTGGTCATCAGCCGCGATCCAAAGCCGTTTTCGATCGTCGTGGTCATGGACAGCACATTGCCATACTGGTCCACGATCGAAATATGCGAGGTCGACGGAAGTTCCAGCGAGATATCATCCGCCCAGTTCGAGGCATGGTCAAATTCGGGATTCCCCGGAACGGCGTCGATCAATGCGGCCTCACCGCTCAGCAACGCGCCCCGTTCGGACAAATAGGCAGGATCGACCAGCCCCTGTGTCGGCATCGGGACAAAATCATGGTCAGCCATATAGCGCCCACGGTCGGCAAAAGCCAAACGCGAAGCATCCCCGATCAGCCGCCAGGATCTGATATTTTCGGGGCCTGACGCTGCCAGATCATAGCCGTTCAACATGCCCAGAATCTGCCCGACCGTCAGCGCCCCTGAGGATGGCGGGCCCATTCCGCAGACTTCATAAACGCGGTAGGTGGCGCAGACGGGGTCACGTTCGATGACCTGATAAAGCGCCAGATCTGTACCAGACAGCACGCCCGGATTCCCAGGCGCGCTGCGAACCGCGCTGACGATCCCGGCGGCAATCTCTCCTCCGTAGAATCCAGCTGATCCTTCCGCAGCCATGATGCGCAGCGTTTCCGCATAGGCCGGGTTCGTCAACCGCTGCCCCTGTGCAAGCGGCTGTCCTTCCGGCAGGAAATACGCGGCTGTCTCGGGAAATCGCGACAGGCGTTCCGCGTCATTCTCAACAAGGCTGGCCAATCGAGGGGAAACCAAAAAACCCTCATCAGCCAACGTAATGCCGTCAGAAAACAGGCCGGGCCACGGACTGCGGCCCCAGCGGCGATGCGCCTCTTCCAACAAAGCCGGGGTGCCGGGTGTGCCGACAGAAAGTCCCCCGACAACCGCATCAAAGAATTTCAGCGGTTCGCCATTCTCGTCCTGAAACAGACGATGAGTGGCCTCAAGCGGGGCGGATTCACGTCCGTCCAGTGTTGTCAGCTTGCCAGAGGCCGCATCATACCAGACCAGAAATGCACCACCACCAAGGCCTGAGGATTGCGGCTCGACCAAACCAAGTACAACCTGCACGGCAACCATCGCATCAGCCGCCGAACCGCCTGCCCGCAGCACCTTGGCCCCGGCCTCAACCGCCAGAGGGTTGGCCGCGGCCACCATCCAGTTCTGCGACGTCACGGGTTCACCGGCCAATTTCGCTTCGAGTGAGGCTATGACTTCTGCGGTCAGGCCTTGAACCAGCCCGTCAGTACCACCCTCAGGTGCAACCGCATCCGCAGCTTCCTGAGAGGCCAACGGCCCGGCAAAGGTCATGGTTGCCAAAAGCAATCCCGAAATCAGACTTCGTTTCATAGTATCCTCCTGAAAAATTGACTTTGTATCGTCCGGCCACCAAGCCGCGTACTATAACATGGACGGAACAACCTGGTCCGGTGGTCGGTGGCCGTCTTCGAATGTCTTGATATTTATGATAACTTTTTCGCCCATTTCGATCCGCCCCTCAAGCGTGGCAGATCCCATATGCGGCAACAGAACCACGTTCGGCAACTGCCGTAGGCGAGGGTTCACCTTCGTTCCGTGTTCATAAACGTCAAGACCTGCACCTGCGATATCGCCTGACCGGATTTGGCGGGTTAGCGCGTTTTCATCGACCACTTCGCCACGTGACGTATTGACGAGCACTGCACTCGGCTTCATCAGCTTTAGCCGCCGGGCATTCATCAGGTGGAAAGTCGAAGGCGTAGACGGGCAGTTGACCGAGATCACATCCATCCGTGCGACCATCTGATCAAGGCTTTCCCAATAGGTCGCCTCAAGCTCTTGCTCTGTCTCCGGTCTCAACCTACGACGGTTGTGGTAATGTATCTGCATTCCGAAGGCACTGGCACGACGGGCAACCGCCTGACCAATCCGGCCCATCCCCAAAATGCCAAGACGCCGCCCACCGATCCGCCCACCCAGCAACGCGTTGGGTGACCATCCTTGCCAGTCCCCTTTTTGCATGACGGACAGCCCCTCGGGGATGCGGCGGGTCACGGCCAATATCAGCGCCATGGTCATATCCGCAGTATCGTCGGTCAGCACTCCGGGCGTATTCGACACAAGGATGCCGCGCTGACGGGCGGTTGCGACATCGATATTGTCAACCCCTGCCCCATAGTTAGCGATCAGTCGCAGCCTTTCACCCGCCCGCCCCAGCAATCCGCCATCAATCGAGTCTGTAACCGTTGGTACAAGTACATCCGCTTCTTGTACGGCCGCTACAAGCTCTTCTCGGGTCATGGGTGCGTCGTCCGCACGCAACCGGACATCGAAAAGCTCGCTCAATCGGGTTTCAACAGCCTCGGGCAACCGTCGCGTAACGACAACACTCAGACGTTCTCTAGGCACCTGTGTACTCCCACTGCTTTGCAAACTTTCGCGCGTCATGGCATCGTGGCGCAGGATAAGGCGGGGCACAAGAACCCCTGGGCATTGATCCAACCTTTTTTCGAAGCAAAATTAACAGGCATAAGAGCAGACTGTCAGTGAGTGTTCTCCTACCAGTAAATCGCCGGATTCTGGCGCTTTTTTCAGTAATTTTGCTTGTGCTTGGTCCCTTTGTGGCCAGCGCACAGGATAAGCGCGGCCAAGTCACGAATCTGCCTTTGCCACGGTATGTTTCCATGAAAGCGGCCGAGGGAAACGTGCGCAGAGGACCATCCCTGTCGCATCGAATCGACTGGGTGTTCAAACGGCGCGGGATGCCTTTGCAGGTGACGGCGGAATATGGCAACTGGAGAAAGGTTCAGGACCGCGATGGCGCAGGGGGTTGGGTCCATTACGCCTTGTTGTCTGGCGTTCGCACAGTACTAATCGAATCCGACTTGCTGCCGGTCTATTCCAACCCGGACCCAAACTCGCAGGTCAGTGCGCGGTTTGAAACCGGCGTTGTCGCGCGGCTTGGAACCTGCACGATCGAGTGGTGTCGCATCTCTGCAGGTGGATATCGTGGCTGGGCCCTGAAATCCAACCTTTGGGGCGTCGATCCCTCAGAGATTCGCGAGTAGCGCTGATCTCAGAGCAACCGGCAATGAAGTTCCCGATCCGCCACTCTCGAACTTGCTTATTCTTGTTATCTGCTTCGGCATTGGGCGGCCCTACGTAAGCAGGAGGCGCAACAAAGGGGTGCAGCGCCAGAAAGACCACATTCGCGACTGCCACTCGCCCTCGTTAAACCAATCGAAAACCTGCTTCCTGTCCGCCTGCCAGACGAATCCTCGCCCGGCCCAGCCGTTCAACATCTGTCCGCAGAGTCATGCTTCTTTGGCGGAAGAGCCAATTCACAGCCGTTGCCGTCAAACCATGTTCAACACCTTCGGGCAGGAAGAGGTGCTGCTAACATGACCCGTGAAAGATGCTCTGAATTTTTTTTATAACTGGCCTAATTTTTTTGCCTGAAAGCTCTTGAACCCTACCAACAACAATCGTAGATAGCGCCTCACCGTTGGGGTGTAGCCAAGTGGTAAGGCAGCAGTTTTTGGTACTGTGTATCGTAGGTTCGAATCCTACCACCCCAGCCAGTTCATCAGATCATAGAACGACAACAGGCTCTTGGGGCTAAACCCTCCGAGAAATGCCCCCGTTTATGCCCCAGCCACCCGAACCACCCGTTAACAATCATAGCGGGTTCTGCGGGGGTGCCCCTCCCACGTTGCGGGAGGAACGGGTTAGCTGTTCCGAAGTCGAGGTTTCTGCATAGCCACAGGTCTATAGCATATCCCAATCGACCCCGTTCGCCTGCCGGTCACGCTCATCCTCAAGGTTATCACGGCGGTCATAACCAACCGAACCTCTCACCCGTCCACCAGCGACCTGAATCCGGCTTCAGTTGAAGTTCCTCTGATACCACAAGCTTACTGTCCGGAATCGGCTTGTTGAACTTCCCGGTCAGCTTGGCAACGCTGTTTTGCGTGATCGAGTTTTCTTCCCCGAACAGCTTGGTGATCAGGGTGCAGAGGGTGCATTTACCTGTCCCTTTATATCGGGAGTAAAAGAACAAAGCCCAAGCTAGTTTCTCAGCCTCATTCTGAAGACCCCACGAAACCCAATCCTTGACGACGCGGCGGTCAGCCTCGTGGCCGAAGATACGCTCAAGAAACCGATCGAACATAGTCGTGTCAGCGTCGGCCACTGCAAGGTCGCGATAGGCCGGTTCATTCCAAGCGTTGAGAGCAACTGTATCGCCCTCAGGTATGATCGGCTCTTTGATGTCGGGGCGGCATTTCGTAGTTCCGTTCCATATCCGAACATTCTGGCTAGGATCATCGTGGATTTCTTCGAAAGCCCGCTGAAACACCGCTCGCACATGGCCTGGAGTAAACTCCATCGTGGGGTAGTTGCTCCGCATCCTACCCAAGCAGATACGTTTGGCCTCCGCCTGCGACAGAGGATGTGAGGGACGTTCAGGTAGATAGAACTGATTTTTATAGCGGACAACCCACTTGCTGATCTGCCGAGCAAGTAATGCCACGTCCTTTTCGATATCAGTTGCCGCCTCAGGTAGAGTTGGGGCGTTCCGGATCACACGGTAGCAAGGTCGACAATACGGACAAAGTGGGTGTTCAAGGAACCTTTTAAAGTGCCTTTTCAATGAACTTTGAAAAAAGCTCACCCTGCGAATTGATCCTAAGTTTCGCGTAAATGTTGCGTCTGTGGATGCGGACTGTGCCTGGAGAGATGCCGAGAATTGTGCCGACAGCTTCTGCCGAATGGCCCTTCAATGTGAACTCAACAACTTCTCGTTCTCGTGGTGTCAGAACGCCATCGCCAAATGCCTGGAATGCTAGATCGACGCGACGACTAACGCCATTCGCTGCGCCGCCGCGGGCCATCGATGGAAAGTCACTCCAATGTTTGCAACAGGCTGCCCGAACGAGCGGCCATAGAGCGTGCAAATGGCGAATTTCCTTGGCGGAAAAAGGCTTCTCTGCTCGCATGAGCGAGACCACAACCATCCCAGCGCCTGGGATATCGATAAAGTAGCCAATCTCCTCTGCTAACCCAGTCCTTTTGTAATAGCTGCGATAGTATTCGCCCTGATAGAACCTGTCCGGTGCGATATCGCGCATGCGGTACAGACCCGGTGTTATCGGTTTTGTCGCGGCCAAAAAAAATGGATCAAGTACGTAGGGCCCGGCTTGGTAGTCCTCAACAAAAATACGCCGTTTGCTTTTGGGGAAATCGTCGTGAAGGTCTATTGGTGCTTCGGTTCCGACATGGCCAAACACTACAGTAAAATCGAATGGCGCGACCTGCCGTAAGCCATCTGCCAAAACACAGGGAAACTCTGGGGTTCCGATCTTCTCCACGACCCTGCCGGCCTCCTCCATCCAATCGTACACACGCAGCTCCAGATTTTCGAAAAGCACCCCTATACCCCAATTGTGGTATATACAGTTATTCCGAGTTATTGTTACTTTTTCCTTGTTTGAGTGGTATGCCAGTAAATGCCAAAAAATCAAGCAAAAGGAAAACGGCAGTATATGAGCTTTGACATGAGCGTCACCATGCAGACGATTGCGGAACTCCGAGGAGTGACCAAGACCTTCGGGAATGTGGTCGCTGCCAAAGACCTGAATCTTTCCATTGGGAAAGGAGAGTTCCTGTCATTCTTAGGCCCATCTGGTTGCGGCAAAACCACTGCACTTAGAATGCTGGCAGGTTTCGAGAAGCCAACCGAAGGTCAGGTGTTGCTCGATGGAGAAGTCGTCAACGACTTGGATGCGCACCATCGCCCAGTCAACATGGTGTTTCAGCACTACGCTCTTTTTCCTCACCTGAGTGTGTTCGACAACATCGCGTACGGCCTGCGCCAACAACGACCACGCGTAGACAAACAAACAATCGCGACAAAGGTTGAGCAAGCGCTGGAAACTGTCCGTCTTGGTGGATTTGGCCCACGTCGCATCTGGGAGATGTCTGGTGGTCAGCAGCAACGCGTCGCTTTGGCGCGTGCGATCGTAAACGAGCCCAAGCTTTTGCTGCTCGATGAACCAATGGCTGCTCTGGATCGAAAGCTTCGAAAAGAAATGCAGTTTGAACTGCAGAACCTGCAACGACAACTAGGAATAACTTTTGTCCTCGTCACGCACGACCAAGAAGAAGCGCTTTCAATGTCCGACCGAATTTGTGTGATGGAAGGCGGCAGTATTGTGCAGGTAGGCAGCCCACGTGAACTCTATGACATGCCCCGCAGCCGCTATGTGGCAGGATTTGTAGGCACCTCGAATTTCTTTGATGCAACCGTAACTGACGCAGCAGCCGAGCAAATCACTGTGCGTTTAGCGAGTGGCCAAAAGGTGCACGGAACTCCGGAGATCCCAATCGATGTAGGGCAGGTAGTGTGCGTCAGTATCCGCCCTGAACAGATCACGCTGACCCGCGCGCTACCCGCAGCTGAAATCGCTCTGCCAGTTACCATTCAAAATCGGATCTTCCTTGGGGAGCACACAGAATACCTTGCGCGCAACGAAGCACTGGGTGATTTCCACGTACTTGTGCCAAGGCAAGCGGAATTGAACGAGGGGACGTTCAATGCGGGAGAGCAGGCCTTTGTTTCATGGGGCGAAGGCGCACTGCTGATCCTGGAAAATTAACAAATCCCGCAATCCAACAACAGAGAGGTTCACAATGACCAAGGATAATGGGACTATTTCCAAGCAAAAGTTCATGGAAGAGCTTCGCCGGTACCAAAAGGGTTCGGTCACACGGCGACATTTTTTGGGCGTGACAGGTCTTGGGATGGCAACGGCCGTTCTGGGCACGGCTATGCCTGGGTTGCGTCCACGCCCGGCATTTGCTGCCGGAGACATTGGCGACCGAGTGATCCTCGCCACGTGGCCGAACTACCATGACGAGATGAACTTCGAAGCCTTCACGGAAGCCACTGGCGCTCATGTTCAGGTCAATGTTTTTGGCTCGAACGAAGAGATGTTGGCAAAACTGCAGGCAGGTGGGTCTGGTTGGGACGTTTTCGTACCGACGAACTACACGATCACTACGTATGTGGGCGAAGATCTGATCATCCCGCTCGATACGTCCAAACTGCCAAACTACGACGCAGGTTCATTCGAACAACGCTTTTCGGATGCCGGCTCTGTCGATGGCCAACTTTACGCGGTGCCGAAAAACTGGGGCACGACCGGCTTTGCAGTGAATACTAGCAAGCTTGACGGCGCTCCGACTCCAACCACATGGAAAGAGTTCTGGGACCTTACTATGGAAGGTTACTCAGGTCGGACAATGGTGCATGATTACCAACTCACCACCATCGGTAATGCCCTGAAATACTTCGGCTACTCCTTCAACTCGGTCGATGAGAAGGAACTGGCCGATGCCGAGAAATTGTTGCTGGATGCTAAACCGCATCTGTTTGCAATCTCGTCGGACTATCAGCCACCGATGCGTAACGGTGACGCCTGGATGACGATGTGCTGGACAGGTGACGGCAAGCAGATGAATGTCGACATGCCTGAAATCGCCTACGTTCTGGGAGCTGAGGGCGGTGAACTCTGGTCCGACTACTACGCTATTCCTAAGGGCGCACCCCATATGGATGCCGCTTATGCCTTGATCGACTTCCTGCTGAACCCGGAAGTTAATGCGAAAGAAGTCCTCGCTCATGGCTATCCATCGGCTGATGCTCGCACCAATGCGTTGCTGCCGAAGGAATTGCTGGAAGATCCGATCCTTTATCCGGCAGCTGACCTTCTGAGTGCGCTCGAGTTCGGCGCGGCGGCTACGCTAACCGATCCAAAC
This sequence comes from Ruegeria sp. CDSC025, assembly GCF_059610805.1. Lineage (NCBI taxonomy): Bacteria > Pseudomonadati > Pseudomonadota > Alphaproteobacteria > Rhodobacterales > Roseobacteraceae > Ruegeria > Ruegeria sp. CDSC025. Next base: position 51,876 of record NZ_JBXWOJ010000021.1, read on the forward strand.
CGTGCCGAGTTGCTCGCCCGCTTCAAGTCGGCCTAAGCGGCAAGGCCGCCAATATCGGAAAAGACGAGGACAATATGACCGAACGAGGCAGAAAAGCACTGTTGCTGGCACCGGCAGGAATATGGCTTTTGGTAATGCTTGCCCTTCCTCTGCTGGTCGTCTTCGTCTTTTCCTTTGGCGAACGGGGTGCCGCCGGAGGCTATGTTCCAGCGTTCACGTTGGAACAATATGCCAACCTTCCTGCGCGATGGACGGCGTTTAAGAACACTTTGATCCTTGCACCTCTGGGGACTATCGCTGCGTTGGTAATTGCCTACCCGCTCGCCTACTTTCTTGCGGTGCGTTGTTCACCAAAGTGGAGAACTTCGCTGTTGATCCTGGTGATCGTGCCGTTCTGGACATCGATCCTGATCCGGTCATACGCATGGATTTTCATCCTTGGGGGGCGTGGCTTGCCCGCTTTACTGGAGTCGATCGGCATCGATGATGTCCGCCTGATAAATACGCCGTTCGCCGTGCTTGTGGGGATTGTCTATGGGTATCTACCTTTGATGGTTTTCCCAATTTTTGTGAGCTTGGACAAACTGGATAAACGCCTTCTGGAAGCCTCGGCTGATCTCGGCTCTACCCCATGGCGTACGTTCCGTCAGGTGACACTTCCTTTGTCGGTACCTGGTATCGCAACTGGCTGCATGCTGGTCTTCATCTTGCTGATGGGCGAGTTTCTGATCCCAGCGATCTTAGGTGGCGGAAAGGTCTTTTTCGTCGGAAATGCGCTGGTGGACCTGTTCCTGCAGTCTCGAAACTGGGCGTACGGATCGGCGGTCGCAATGACTCTGGTTGTCGTAATGCTTGTCACTGTCTCAATTTACATGAAATTCATCTCGCGTCTGGGTGGCCAGCGCGAAGATGTCTCGCTGATGTGAGGATCCGATGCGCTTATACGCGATTTGCGTCTACCTTTTTCTCTATATTCCCATCGGCATCATCGCGCTTTTCAGCTTCAATGCCGGACGACACGCAAGCCAGTTCATGGGTTTCTCGACCCAATGGTATGGCAAAGCGCTCAACAACCCATTTGTTATGGACGCGCTCGAGACCAGTCTGCTTGCAGCATTCATAACTGCTTGCCTCGCATCCACTCTCGGAACTATGGCTGCCATCGCTTTACAAGGGGTTAAGGGATGGCTCCGAACTTTGTTCGACGCGATGATTTATGTTGCGATAATGATACCCGGTATCGTCATCGGTATCGCGACGCTCATTGCCTTGGTTACCGTATTCGGCTGGCTTAACCCAGTTCTTGCCAGCCTATGGCCCGATGGAGCAAATCCCCCGCAACTTTCCATGGGGATGCCCACGCTTGTCGCTGCGCACACCATGTTCACAATGGCGCTGGTCATAATCATCGTACGTGCAAGGCTATCGGGTATGGACCGCGCGCTCATGGAAGCTTCGGCGGACCTCTTTGCGACGCCCTGGGGCACCTTTCGGCAGGTGACACTGCCGTTGATAGCCCCGGCAATTTTGGCGGGCTTCCTGCTCAGCTTCACTTTCTCATTTGATGATTTCATCATCGCGTTCTTCGTAGCTGGCTCAGAAACAACCCTGCCAATCTACATATTCTCATCCATCCGGCGCGGCGTAACGCCCGAGATCAATGCCATAGGCACTATGGTTATGGGCGCGTCGCTCTTGCTTCTCGTTACAGCGCAACTTCTTTTGCGCCGAGGCGCCTCAAAATCGAATAGTTAAATAAAGGAGCCAAGTGACATGCGGCTTGCAGGTAAAGTCGCGCTCGTGACGGGCGCGGGATCAGGAATTGGTCGGGCGGGTTCAATGGCAATGGCGCAAGAGGGTGCGCATGTCATGGTAACGGATCGCGATGCAACACTTGCTGACGCCACTGTGGCCGAGATCATTGCACAGGGAAATCAAGCATCTGCCTTACAGCTTGATGTAACCGATGACGATGCCCTTACCAAAACCATAGACGAAGCAGTTAAAAACTTCGGTCGGCTTGACGTGTTGCACTCTCATGCTGGGTTACAGATCGAAGGAACGCTGGAAGAAGTGGAACCGGTTGGAATGGATGCTTCTTGGGCATTGAACGTCCGCGCCCACTTCATTGCCGCGCGTGCAGCCGTCCCCCATATGAAATCACAAGGTGGAGGCAGCGTGATCGTCACTGCTTCCAATTCTGGCGTTCAATACGACCGGGGTATGATCGCCTATGCGACCACAAAGCACGCAGCTGTTGCGATGGTCCGGCAGATGGCAGCCGATTACGCTGTCCATGCAATCCGTTTCAATGCCCTTTGTCCAGGATTTGTGGACACCCCCTTCAATGCAGGCTTCGAGAAGCAGATGGGTGGCCGTGCCAAACTGGAAAGCTACATCGAGCAGGCGATCCCTATGAGCCGGTGGGCGACAGTTGAAGAGATTGGCCATGGGATCGTCTATCTAGCTTCAGATGAATCCGCTTTTATGACTGGGCAAGCCTTGGTTATCGATGGCGGTGAATGCATTTAGTGATGGGTTGGACCACGCAAGAGAATGTCTATCGCCGCACTTCATTTTTTGCGAGCACATTTCAGTCCGCTTTGGGCTCAGCTCGGCCCGTTGCTCGCGCGGCAATACCGTTGTGATCGGCTGATCGAGACCGGCCATAGGAGGATCGGGGCAAGTCTTTGATCTTGTGTCATGTCGTTCAATGCACGGACGTTGGGAAATCAGGAGCCATAGTTCGCGCTTCAGGCGGCGAAACCAGGGAGTGAGCCCAAATTGTCGAATACTGCGGAGCCGTGTTAATGTCTGCATACGATGCTCTGGAAGCCAAAATGACCAAACACCCCAGTCAAGTGAACGATGAAAGACCCGCCATTCTCTGTGTTGCAGGCTTTGGTGACAATGCGAGCATGTTTGAAGGTTTGGCTGACACCCACCTCGCCAACAGCTATCGTTTGCTACCCATCAATCTTCCGGGATTTGGCGCTCAGCCTCTGGCAAAGGCAACAACTCTTGAAGCACTTGCACAAACCGTCGCCGACAAAGCGATCAAGCACGGAGCTGAGATCATTGTCGCTCATTCGGTTGCTTCAATCATAGCCTCCCTGGCCGCCAAAAGGGCCGACTGTCCTTTGACAACCATTATTTCTCTAGAGGGTAATATCACCGCCGAGGATGCCTATTTTTCTGGAACTGCCGCGGACTACAGTGATCCGGTTGCGTTTCGTGCAGCGTTTCTTGAGCGGCTTGATGAAATGGCGAAAACGGCACCAATCATCCGACGGTATCGTAATGAAGTATCGAAGGCCTATACTCTGGCGCTGTGGCAACTCGGCACCGACGCACGGCATTTTTCAGCAGGCTGCGTGCCCGGCGAGCTTTTGCAAAGCGCGGCAAATGTGATTTATCTCTACAATCCTGACAACTGTCCGGACAGCACCGTCCGGTGGCTGGAAGAAAACAAGATCGATCGGATTATTCTCGAAAACGCCACTCACTGGGCGAGCGTAGATCAGCCCGAAAGGCTTGCAGAAATGATTGCTGAGGCACTCCACCGATAGGTGAACGCAGCCGTTCACAATTGGATAGATGAAAGTTGGCTTTGTATTGGATTTCCGCAAGAAACGGGTCGCGGTGTCGCGGTCACGTAAGCTAATCCGTTAGGTAATAGTTAGTGACGGAAGCAGAAGACATGACAAACCAACCCATGCCAGCAATGGATTTTACAGCCAGCGTCATGCTGCTTTTGCTCGCCGCGGTTTGGGGCGGGTCGTTCTTTTTTGGTGAGGTAGCCCTGTCAGAGGTGCCACCACTTACAATTACATTGCACAGGGTTTTTTGGGCGGTTCCTATTCTTGCGCTAATCGTCTTTTTCAAAGGACTGAGTGTTCCACGCACCCCTCGGACATGGGGCGCTTACCTCGTAATGGGGGCGCTCAATAATGCCATTCCGTTCTCGCTGATCTTCTGGGGGCAAACGCAAATCGACAGCGGGCTGGCTTCAATCCTAAATGCAACGACAGCAATGTTTGCAGCGGTCGTGGCGGGTTTGCTTCTTAAGGACGAGCCCTTGACTCCGAAGAAGATAGCAGGTGCTGCACTGGGTATTTTGGGGGTGGCCTTCATTATGGGGCCAAGCGCATTGACCGAGTTCAATCCGAGCAATCTGGCACAGCTGGCTATTCTTGGGGCGACGCTCTCTTATGCATTTGCCGGTGTATGGGGCAGGACTGCTCTTTCGGGCCAACCACCGCTGGTGAATGCGCTTGGTATGCTGATCGGCAGCACAGTGCTTATGATCCCGATTGTTCTCGTGATGGATGGCCCCCCAAACTTGGCTCTGTCTTCTGGCGTATGGTCTGGGCTTCTTGGGATGGCCGCACTATCAACAGCACTGGCCTATGTTCTCTATTTCGCAATCCTTGCGCGCGCAGGTGCTGCCAACCTTCTTTTGGTAACCTTACTGATTCCACCGTTCGCTATCGGCCTTGGCGTTTCATTCCTGGGTGAAAAGATGGAGCCAGAGGCTTGGGTCGGGTTCGCCATCATTGCCCTTGGCTTTGCTGTAACCGACGGCCGGCTTTTCTCCCGCTTTGTCAGGCGCAAGCCCCAACAAGCAGAATGAGGCGCTTTCTAGAATACTATTGACCACCACATTACGGAGTGACGATCCTCGCCGTCACCAACTGACCCGGCCAAGCGTCGGGTCTATTTTTGAGTAGCGGACACCCCCAACCCGCCAGCACCAGCGACCCCCGTCAGCCCCCGGAACGAGACTCGCCAGCGGTCGTCTCAGCACCAGTGGGCGGGTCTCTAGTGGTCTCGCAGCGGCCTCTCTAGCGGTCAGAAATGCCCCGTGCTCACTCGTCCTTTGTCCTCGTTCCGCGCTTCGCAAAATGCCCCCGAAACCTCCCCAGTTTCTCGGAGGGTTTAGCCCCAAGAGCCTGTTGTCGTTCTATGATTGCGAATTAACCATAAGCGTGCAAATTTCACTCGGTTCGTGCAAATCGATGTCAATAAGTTTGTCTACTCACACTGCGTCGAAGATCTACCACCATCTGTGCATTTCTATTGAAAGCGCAGAACACTAGTTTTCCTCAGATAATTGCTGCTGGCTTTTTGTATCGAGCCTCGGGTGGTTGATGCAAAGGCCGCTTCTAGGGTTCGCTCCAGATTTGTTGGTTCCGTTCCCAGATCTTCTCGCCAATCAGGCAGTCATAGTCTGAGGGTGAGGTGTATTGCGCCTTCATAACCTCTCCTGTTGCTGGCGCTGACGCAATTTCCAGTACCAATTTTCGTCGTACGGCCTCCGCAAAGCCCTGCTAGTCAAGCACCGGGACTACGAATAAACCAGGTCCGCCTGTCACACAGTTCTGGTAGTAGACGTCAAGATCGTCGAAGTGCCACTGACTCCCCATACCTTCTTGGGTCATCAGCGGTAACCCATTTATAATAATCGACTTCGACAATACTGCCTCACGGGCCCGCAAAACCGGGCGGAAGTTGCGAAACATCAGCCGCGACAGCTGGTGAGGTCCAAACAAGGCCCGAAGCAAGTACAATCGCGGAAACCAAACCTTTCGACTGGCGCACTATTTGGGAAGCTGGTTGGAGGGTGGCATCAATTGCACTGATCATACCTGTAGTCCCCGTACTCCAGCCAGTTTGCCGAGCCTTCGCTAAAAATCAGAAATTCGGACCTGTCTTCCCCAAGCAGGGCGACGACAAATCCGGCCGGTGGCTCGGAGTTTCCGAAGTAACTGTAGGCCGTCATGGCTCTGATTAACTCGCCGTTGACCGTTACTCGTGCGTCCCACTCCCCCTCCGGGTTTTCCAAAATCATGGGTTCGATCACGCGTTCTATCGCTCCGCCTCCACAATAGACGATGCCTTCGGGTGCTTCGTAGGAGGCTCCCTGGCTGGCATCCGAAGCACATTCAGAACGAAGGGACCGAATTGCCGCGCTGGAACCTTTTAAGTCGAAGATTCCATAGCTGACATCTTGATCAATCATCGACAAATTAACCGATGCATTGGCCGCAAGCTGGTCCAATACAAAACCATAGTCCTGCTGACTATTGAAACTGATCTCGACGGGATAATTGTCAACGATCTGCAACACAGCGTTTTCAGCGCCAACCTGAAATGCCCCAACCTCGGTGGTGCCGTTCTTCAAAAAACGAATGGAAAGCCCCTGCTTGTCCGCAATGTCCTGGCTGTCCTCGAATCCAGCCGGAGCAAAGCGAATACGGTTACACTGAAGCTCTAGCGTCATGTTTCCGGTCTGAATAAATGCATTGGGATTAGGCCCGGAACTGAACGACCACTCCGCCGATGCTGTGGTCGCCATTGCCATCATTAGCGTTCCAATGGAAATCGGTCTGAAACTCATTTTCTCTCTCCATGGTGTTGCGGTTTGCACTTTCATTCAGCAGAGATTCCGACCTGTTGCCCCCACAGCGAGGTCAGGAAGCAGGTGCGCCGTATTCGTTTGCGCCTTCTTGGGAAGGTCGTGTCAGCCACCAGATCATCAGAATGGACAGAACGAATTGCAGAATTGAGAAAACGACAATACCGGTCAAGCCCAGGAATGCCGCGGGTCCTCGCAATGCATCGGGGTTTTCGGTCCCTTGCTCCAATACCGAAAAGAACGCCACCCCACCCAGCATAACAAAAAGCGTTGTAATGCTGAGCGCCATCGGCAGCAGCAAGTACCAACCAGGTCGTCCTGTATCATGCAGCCTCCGCCAACCGGCGGCTAGCATTGGAATGAGAACGGCCAGTTGAAAAACAGAGGACAGAACCCGAGATCCTTGGCCTGTTTCGGGGTTTGTCCCGAACAGGATCGAATCCAACCCGGCAAAAACGGCACTTACGAGAACCACAAACAAGAAGAACCACCAGTATTCTGAGCGTATAGCCCGCCCGGAGAACTGGAAGTATTTCGAGAAACACGTTTTAACTGCTTCACCGAATCCCATCTTTCATTCCTTTCTCAGTTTCTGTGCGGTCTCAAAACATTTCGCCGCTCAGGAGAACACACTCTCCCCTCTGGGTACTCCCACTTACCTTTTTGTTTGAAAGCAGAAGCCTATCGTACGAGAGCGTAAAGAGTTTTACGCGCGGAAAAAATGTTGATTTATGAAAAAATATATTCGAACATACGAATTCGACACAACTTTTTTTACCTCCGTTGTTGTCGCTGTCGCCCGATCTACTGGGCCCTTCCGACTGCTGGAGTGAGTGCCGGCGGTCGGAAGGCACTTCACAATAATCTGGCTTGGGAGAACACGATGCTCGGACTTAACGTACTCGTCCTCTCTCCCAAGTTCGCTCTAGCTTTTGCCAGTGACGTCATTCGGCCATCACGCGTTGTTGGCGGTCTCGGTAGTCAACGCAATGTCGTTCTGCCCCACAAGCCCCCCGCGGCAAGTTTTTGGGAAAGGTAGTCAAAGGATCGAGGTGTGTTCTGTTGGCTGCACAGACGCAAAAGCTTCAAACATGCGCATCCAATTTCACAAATTTCAAAGGAACCAGAGGGAGAAGAAAATGACTAACAAGAAGGTGATGATCGCAGGCGCGACATGTTTCGCATTGCTTGCAGCCTGCGACGACACGAGTACGTCCAGCGCGTCCGCCGACCTCACGCCCGCTCAGCAGGCATGTTTACGGGATGTAGCCAACACGACAAACAATTCGCAAGTCGTGGTGCTCTCATCCGCGTTTAGCGAGGCGGGAACACAAGTCACTGTAGGCGTTGGTGAGGATCGCGCTCCGTGGAATTGCATTGCCTACAGTGATGGCGCGACAGCTGGTATCGAGTTCCTTGGCGACGAAGGCGCATTGTAGTCTGTTCGCTGTGTATCTCGAAAGCACCAGTCGTGATCAAATTTGAATAACGGCAAGCTTAGACATTCAAACCTCGTAATAGGATTGGGTTTTAACATGCTCAATCATGCTAAGGTTGTAGAAAATGTCCGTAACCAACTCGGTTGTAATTGCGATCATTTGCACTTTTGTGGCCATTGTTTCAGTTCCAAAATACAGCATTGCCCAAACCTGGGACATCGCATCACAGCACTCTGTCAGCGGCGTAACGGTATATGAT
>NZ_JBXWOJ010000022.1:0-35662 GCF_059610805.1 Ruegeria sp. CDSC025
CCGAAACCATCATCTCAATGGATCACAGGCCAATGATGCACTAACAATCAAATTGAACCAGTCAGATGAGGCTGCTCTACGGGATCACTCAAATTCTTTGCGGAGTTGCACTACCGTTTTTTGGGTTTGCCCAAGTTAGCAACTGATCATTTTGGTGAATCGAACTGTGACAATTATAAGTTTCGGCTTTGCACCCCGTACTGCGCCTTCAGTTGCTGAACCGATCCGCAATACACGTCCAAATCAACCTCTGGGGCAATACCGGACACTCGCTCGTTCGTAGAGTGCTGCCAAAACTCCCATTGCGGAGCATCCGGTGCGGGTCTGGCTGCGTATTCTGCCAGCCAGACCGGGTAGTTCCCGAAACCCGAAGTCAGCTCAGTCTCCCAGGTGTTCAGATTGGCATATACCATCGGCACCGTTCCGAAAGCCCTCTGAACGCTGGTAAGCCATTCCAGCGCGAGGCTTCGATAGGCGGCCCCCTGTGCCGTCGGGACGCCTTCAAGATCGAGTGTAAATGGCAGGTGCAGAAGGCCGGATTTTCCAACCGGGCCTTTCGAAAGAACAGCCTGCACTGCATCGACAAAATTCGTGACCTGTGGCTTGGCCGGGTGGCTGACGTGAAGCAGGTGATAGGCGCCGCACAGGATACCCACCTCATTCGCGCCCAGTACATTTGGCTGAAAATAGGCATCCTTGATGCTGACGCTTTCGGTCGCCTTTATCAGCGCAAAAGAAACACCCGAGGCTGCGACTTGCGGCCAGTTGATATCCCGCTGATGATCACTGACATCTATTCCTTTTGCCTGCGCCTTATCTGGCGCCGCCTTGAGAATCTGTCCTGATGGTTTGCGAAACGACCTTACAATTTTGCCCAGCCTACATGCCATCAGATCGGCCTTTTCTATCTGTCATAACACCGCATCCAACCGACATTTGATAAGCCAATAGACCGAGATGTTGATTGCGCGGGTCTCGGTCTCGCTGGTCAGGGCCGACCCTTTAACGACGTTGCCCGAATTGGATTGGGGTGTGGGGGCGATAACCGGTTCCGGGCCTAACACTCCGTTTGATACCGTGCTGTCGCTTTGTTCCAGCACATGTTGGTGTTGCTGGAGCGCAGACAGTTGCAGCGACCCTACGCTGTCATATTTCTGGTTCTTTTTGTCGGTTCGATACCTCTGGTCCTGATCCTTATCGACTTTCCCGCCGGGGTCGACGCCGCGCAGAAAATAGCCCTGGTAATCAGGCAGTCGAAACTCTCCGTCCTTGCCTTTACCAAACAGATATCCGATGGCGGCAAACAATTCCGGATAAGCGGAAATCAACAGAGGTGAGCCGTCGCAAACCTTCCAGCCATAATGTTGCAGATCAGTGGTCCCGCCCGCCAGCTTTTTGGATTGTCCCAGAAGCTCCCCGGAAAAAGCGATCACCGCGCCAACCGGCATTCCCAATACCCGGCCCGGAGACGGACCCCAGCCTTGTTGTGGTTCAAGCGGTCCGCCGGGGGCGTTTGGTCGGGGCGGGGTCGGAAAGCCTGGCGGTCTCATTCTGAATCCGTCTGACCTGGCAGATCACCATCCGCACTCAGCATGCACATATGCGTGGGCACCTGAACCGTCCAGGATTGCGCATTGCCTTCATCGTCTTGTGTATGTTCCGATTTAATCCGGGCCACAATTTCGGCGTCTTCGGGCAAGCAAGGGGCAAGATGGTCTGCATCCGGCCAGATCCGGCCGGTGCGCAGGAAATACAGGAAACTGCGCGCGTGCTTTCTGTCGACCGGCGCCAGAATGCGCACACGGTCAGCGCGCAGAAAATCCCGGAACCGCATGTCGGGTACGGTCTCGCGCAGGGCAAGATCCGCGGGGTCGCCTGTCAGATCACTGACTTCGTCCTCGATATCCATGAATGTGGCGATGTCGGACCACCCGACCGTTTGTTGCAAATAGTGCCGGATACGCGGCTTGGCATAATCCGGGGCCACGGCATCCTTCTCGGACCCGCTGAGGGTCAAGATTTGCTCCTGGGCCGCGGACAGGATTTCCGTCGTCACCGCCTTGTTCAGGAACGCAGGGTTCTGAGCCTCAATCGCAGCCACCTGTTGTTCCAGTTTGCGACGGTATCCCTCTAGCTGCCGCGCATACGCTTCCTTGATCAGCCTATAGGTTTCGAATTGCCAATCGGAATAAGTCTGCGCCGTCCGTTGGCACATCACTTCAAGAGTTGCCGCAAAGAAACCGGTCAATTCGGATTGCAGATGCATTGGTGCAGGATCGGGAACCGGCATATCCGGCGGAGAGTTGGGCTCGGACGATTGTGTGGCTGCGGTTTGCTTGAGGCTGCACAGAATGGTGAACCCAAGCGGATGGCCTTCATCCGCCGGAGAGGTTCCGGTTCCGAACCCTTTATCCAGCTGGGCACTCAGCACCTGCGCGCCCGAGGCTTGGCTGACAGGCAGGCGCAGTGGCTGCGGTGACTTGTCCGCATGGCCGTTTGAACCGGGCGGGGCGGATTTGCCCCCTGCTTGCTGAGGTTGCAGGGCGACCGACCCCACGATGACATGGGTTTCTGCGGGGGTTCCGACACTCATCACCGTTGCTGTTGCTTTGATGGGCACAAAGCCTCTGGGGATCAGGACGGCGCCTTCGGCCACTGGCGTGTGGCTTTGCACCGTTTGGCTGACCACAAGCTGGGATGGCGGGGCCATTCGGGTCTCTTCCACGCCAAATTCCTGAAACGCATCGAGATAAAAGATCTTGCCATCGTCTGTCTTGCCAGTCTCATCGGTCAAATCCTGAAATCCGCTTATCCCAAACTCGCCTGGAGATTTCGGTGGGCGCAGATCAAGCTGCCAGGACCGGCGAATATGCCGGACAAGATTCTCACCCGGGCTGGGGACCATGATCTCAAAAATCAAAACCTCGCCCAGACTTTTCGTGCGCAAGCGAAAGCTTCTGTTCACCCAACGATAGATGCCGCGGATATCCGTGCCGTTCCGCCGATTGTCAAAGCGCGTCACATCCGAGTATTCGGTTTCTTCAACTTCGGATAACTCGCGCGTATGGCGCATTTCGCGTGACAGGTTTCGCACCGTTTTCTCGACGATGTCGCGGGCAAATTTCAGGTCGTTTTTCGCGAAGCCTCCGGCTGGCTGCTCTTGCACCCACCAATTCCCAGTAACACTCATCTTATTGCCATCTGTCGGCATTCCGTACTGGGTGTCGTAAGAGTTGACATGCGTGGTCGAGACATGGTCGGCCAACGTCTTTTGCACCTGATTGATCAGGTCCGAAACCGAGGTATCCTCGTCCCGCCGGACAATTTTGGTGGTCACATCGGAATGTGCCTCATGGCTTTCGCGGCGCTGCAATCTCCGGTTTCGCGTCTCGCGCATTTCACCGCGCAGGACATTTTCGATACGCTGCACGTCGCCCAATTCATACCCAAGCGGCTGATACCGGATCGAACGGGCAAGCCCGTATGAATAGGCGCGCACCCAGCCGGGCTTTGTCAATTTCAGAGGGATCTGATGATCTGTATCCTTTACTGGAACCGGCGCAGGTTTTTTCGGCTCGAATATGGAGCCAGGCAAAACCAGCGTCGCATGCATCCAAGCTTTGATCTGTTGTCCTGTGACCGGATCGGTCATCAAACTGGCCTGCCCTCCTTCGGTTGCAGCCAGCGCGCGGGTCAGAACGTGATGGGTAGTCAACACCTGAATCAGAACTGCAAGTTCGTCTTTTTGCCAGCCAGCCAAAAGGTTCAGCGCAACGATGCTTTCCCAGATGCGGGCCAGTTCCTTTTGCGCATCCGGTGCATTTGCTAGAACCTTGAATGCGGCCCATCCGCCCAGACGGGCCTTGATCAGATCTGTGATCTGGGCCAGCGAAAAATCAGGCAGCTCTCGCAGAGCCGGCCACAATTCAGGATATGAACTGAATGGCGGGCCAAGCGATTCAATCGAGGAGATGAACCCTTTGGGTTTGCCCGGTTCGGCCGCAGGCTGAGCCTTGCCGGATTGCCCCGCATCCGATGCCGGATGGGGCGAACTATCCCCACCTGGTGTATTGTCGGTGTTCGAGCTTGGATCCACGTAAGTAACTGCCAATGCCTCCTGCCCTGACCTGTCCCCGGATTTTGAAACAAGGCTTTGCAGGAACACGCTGTTCGCCAGGATCTTTTGCGGAACCTCCATGAAACCCGCATCCAGCGCGCCCGGCGCTATCGACGGCCAATGTTTCATATAGATGAAGGGGAACAGCTCATCCCAGCGCAGGTTAGCGCCCTGAGTGACCGGGCTCAGCCCGTCAGAATCCGGGTCATCGCTAAATGGATTATTACCATCACCGCCGTGAGTGTGGCTTGGCTGATCTGGGTCATGCCCGTCATGTCCACCTGAACCGTTTTGCCCGGTGCCAGAGTTCCCACCATCATCGGCCCCGCCCCCTGCTCCGGAATCGGGCGATGGAATATGGCTTGGCTTGCCAAATTCAGACATAAAACCCTGAAAGCGCCAGACACGACCGGTCTCGGGTTCTTGCAGAGCCAAAGCCCCAAGGACCTGCTGAGACAACGGCGTACTCAATCCGCTTTGCCAGGTCAGGGTACCGGTCAACCGCTCACCGGTTTCGAACAGCACATTCAGCGGCGTTCTTTCCTTGTACCTCAGAACAGGGCCGCGCACGGCCTTGCCCGGTGTCTTGGTGAAAAAGAACTGGACGGTCACGAATTCCGGGGGATCGGCACCATGCGGATGGGTTTCGAAATTGGCCACCAACTGGTTACGCAGATCCTCGAACGGCGCATCCATCCAAATGAGTTTGGGGTCCTGGCTGGTCATGCCCGTTAAGCGTCTTCCACCGCCAACACGACCTCAAGCTCGCTGATCGCCTGCAGTGAACCCTTAGTCAGCTTGCTGGATTTCAGGCCACTGATTTCCAGACGCTCGATATCCAGTTGCCAGACATCAACACCGGTATGGATATTGTCAAAAGGCGCGTGCGGAAAGAATGCCTCGATCTCGGTGTATTCATACAGGTTGTCCTGAATCACGGCCAACATCGCGGCGCGAGCCTCGGCCAACACCTCAACCATATAGTCGCGAATTCGGTCCAGATCCGCGTCGGACACTTCGGCGAAATAAACCGCGGTACGCGTGCCATCTTCGTCGAAACGGGTCACGACTTCGGTCGCCGGGGCGAGCAATATCTCATGCTCGCCCTCGATTGACACAGGCCCCTTGTCTGCCGCTTCTGGGGGAAGAAATTCGATCAGCGCACCGCAACAATCAATCAGAATTTGCTGGCCGGCTTCGGCAATGAAATTATCATCCTCCCAAAGCTCAATCGCGATTTCAGGATCAACCTGAGCGTATGGCAGAGCATAGCGCCCGCCGCCCTGCAGTTTCTGACCTTCGGGGAAAATTTGACCCCCATTTCCGCGTTGGAAAAAGGTCAAGATAGGTCGACGAAACATCAGAAACCGACCAGAGCGGGTATGTACGAGTGCAAAAACCTGAAAGGCCATGTGTCTTCTCCTCCGATATGTTAATTCGGGCTGTTGGTGACTTAGTCCAAACCCAATACGCGACGGACGCGGCTCAGCTCGCGGTCATGAACAGTCAGAGCATCCAGAAACAGAGAGACCGCAACCCGGTTATCCGCAGAATAATGCCCGCCCAGAACATGCTCCAGCGCAGCCGGGCAGTGGTCATAGGCATCCGCGATATTGTCGACGCTCAGCGCGCGCATCCCAGTACGCAGAACCTTGTCGCAATAGGCAGCAAAGCTGGCGTTCAGGTCGTTGATCACGATCCGCTCGGTTTTAGGTGAGGTCGACGGCTTGTACGGCTCGTAAAGTGGCACCCAGCTTTCGGCGCGCCCCAGATGGGTCGAGGTGGGCGGATAGCCATTGGCGGTCATGAACATCGTACAGCCAAAACACGAGGCCAGCTTGGTGGTACAGTCACCAACCGTAATTTCATAAGGCGTGCAATGCGGGCCCAGATGATAGGCCTTGTAGATCGCCTGGATCATACCGTGGGTATAGCCCTTAACGCCTTCGTCCCCGCTTTCATCGACGAAATTCATACCCTGATCAAAGCGCATAATATTGGTGATCTGGTCCGACCGGTTTGTCGCCCCGTGATCGGGTTCCCCTTCCTTCGGAGCATCCTGCGCCAGATCGCCGCCAATGATGCCCCAACCAACGCAGTCATGGTCATGGGTATCGCGACGAACGCGCGGGTTCCACAGGGCAGAATCCTCGGGCGGCAACCACCGAGGGTACCATCCCTCGAAAATATTGTCGTCATGATCGCCCGCATCCAGATCAGGGATATGGAACCGCGCGCTTGGCATCGGACCGACCGGATCGGTGTCGCCTTCGACATTTCCGTTATCGACAAACCCGGTATAGGCCCCCAGCCCGATATACTGATAAGCGGGGTCGCGATCCCTTTGCTTGATCTCATCATATAGCACCTGCCCCTTGTCACTGAGGTGGTGTTCGGGGTGGCGGATATCGCCCTCGGTCGGAGGCTCATGCCCGGCCAAGCCATAAACCCCAACGATCACAGCGCCGGTTTTATGATCGACGGCCGTCCCTGCCCTAACAGAATGACCCTGCATGTCGATTTCCAAAGCGGCCAGCTGTCCGATTTTCTGGGCGGCTTGCTGAAGCTGATCCCATTCGCGGGACCATTTGTCGGACCTGGGCATCTCGTCAGAAGGTTCCATTGAAAACTGCACATCGACATTGGCTCGGATCTGTTCGATCGAATGACCTACGATGGCGGCGGCAACGATATAGTCCGCTTCAAGCTTGGGATCAGCACCGCCGTTGGTCAGGATTCCGGATGTACGTCTGTAAGCCATCAATTCACTCCTCCAAAGTTTCGCCCGCTTGGGGCGTCATGAATATTGAATGTCGTAACCAACAAAATTGATCGGATCGGAATTCGGACCCGGCGTGCCGCCATACATGGCGACGCGCATTGCCTGGACCTGGTGCAGATCAAAACTGGCCACACCCGGACCTATTTCCCGGCGGTCGATCCGAAAACCCTGCCGCGTTGTCATATCGGCCGCAAAGTTCAGCCGGTCCGGAGCCCGGAGCACGCATTCTCCCTGCAAAGGCAGGCGGGTTTCGGTCAGGGGAAAGCCGCAGCGCACGACCTGCACCTTGTGCAACCGATGCCCTTTTGGAACCGTGATGGTCAGGTCAATCCCGTCGCCTTTGCGCCGGGGTTCGATCGTTGCCTCGCCACAGACAACTTTGCGATCCACCAGAACATCGGGCGAGATATTGCCCTCGCAGGTGACGAACCTGACCGACAGGGTCAGATCAATCTGAAAGCTTCGGTACCAGCGATACGGGCATTGCAGAACAACCTGCCAGGTTAATGGCCTGATGTGCTGGTCGTGATCCAAACAGTCCCAGAACAGGCCAACCCTGCGCACATTGGGGTTTAATGATCGGTTCTCAAATACGAGTTGGGTTGTCATCGCGCCACCCTGACGAATCTGTGTTATGAACTCGACGGCGGCGGCGACAGCCTCATGATAAAACCAAGCTGTTGAAACCCCGGCTCCAGGCCGGATTTCAGACGCAACCTCAAGAACTTTCCATCCGGCTCGCCACTGATTTTGACGTGGCCGACCACTGTGAAATCTGTTTTTCCCTTATCGCCCTTGGACGTTGACGCTTTGGTATCACTGCTGGACTTGGGTTTGGCCGGTTTGGGAACTTCAACCCAGCCATCACTGACCGCAAGAGCCTGAATTTTGGATGAAACCCCGTCCTTAGAATATGTGTAGTCAGTGAAGGTGACGGTTACGTCCTCAAATTTCCCGGCATCGTCCACCTTGTACTGGACCGAAATCTGAAGCCCGTTATAGGGGGGCTTGTTGCGCCCGGTCTTATGGAAATCGCCAGATTGCCAAACCTGTTTGATGGGCTTCAAACTGTCTTTCTTGTCCGCGTCATCCTTGGGTTTCGAATCCGGCTTTTTGGGATTCGCGGGCTTTACCGGCGTCGGGGTATCAGCGGCAGCCTTCTGATCGCTGTCTTCGTCGCCCTCAGACCGTTTGCGTTTTAGGGCGATTGTTGTGTCGGCAGTTTTGGTCATGACACACCTCCTCTTTCCATAGCTCCGTCAAGCGGTGTGCATCCTGCGGCTAGTAATCCGCCGCAGGGCGCGTTTACGCATTGATGTTTGCCAGCTGGAAATCAAAGGGGGTAGAGTTTTTGCCAGGCCCGCCGCCCGACATCACGATATCAGCGCTTTGGATGCCGAACAGATTGATCTCGGTGTTGATCTGACTGATGATCGCCGAGTCCATGACCTGGCCCTCTTCGATCTGCGACACCACGCCGATATAGATGGTCGGGTGGAACTGAAAGACGCCCTTCTGCCCCGGTGCAAGGTTGGTCTTGGCGGCCAGAAGTTTGCCTTCGCGATAGATATTCGCGTTGATCGATCCCATGGTCAGGTTGTTGCGCAGCTCGACCTCATTCGGCGACGTTGCCGGGGTCTTGGCCAAGCGCAAGATATCCCCGCTGGTGTCTTTGACCATTTCGTAGGCCTGACCGTCATAGGCCGTCATCTGCGGCGTATAGTTCCCATAGCTGTCCGAGGCCGAAACCTGAAACTTCAGCGGGTATTTGAAGGGGTGATAATCCAGACGCCCCAGGTTTTTGATGACTTTCCACGCGATAGCGAGTTCGCCGAAATCTTCGGCCACGTTTTGCTGGAAAATAACGATCGATGAATTATTGGCATCATCCGAGTGATTGACCAATCTGAGTTGAATATTTTCGGTAACCAATTTCAGATTCCTTCCATTAGCGGTTCTTGTCGAGAACGACGAAATCGTGAATCAATGCTAGCTGAGAACTCTGTAATTCGATCTTTGCAGGAATCATCATTTCCTTTGATCTTTGCACTGTTAGACCCCTGCCCGCGGTAACCGGTGCACACTTTGGCCAGCCTCGCGCGCGCAGGAGCATGCTCATCCAGGACGTGTTTTGGGTGATGCTTAGTTCATCGAATTGCGATAGCGCCGATACTCTGACGGCGAGACGTCGAATTCCCGTTTGAACGCGGTCGAAAAGTTATTCGCATCCTCGTAGCCAACCTTGAAGGCGATGTCCTGAATGCTGTGCTGCCCCTCAAGAACCAGGGCCGCTGCATAGTTCAACCTGTAGCGCCGAAACCAAGCCATGGGGCCAACGCCGAACTCTTCCTTGAACCGCTTGGACAAGGTGTTCCGGTTTGACCCGACCACTTGCGCCAAGGCGTCAATGCCGCCTGTAAATTCGGGCTCGGTAGAAAGGAAATTACAAGCAGCATTGACCAACGTATCTTTTGAAAAGTACTCGGCAGAGACATTCTGTTTCATCAATGCTCGCGCCGCACTGAATCTGTGCTGGATTTCGCTGGTGACAAATGGATAGGCAATATAGTCGCTGTATCCTTGCGAATATACTTCGGCACGCGCCGTCGACAAACCCAGGTTGATCAGTGCAAAACTGTGCTGGCGCTTATGCGACCCGGCAGGTTTTGGGGCATTGGCCGGCACAAAACGCTTCAGGCACTGACGTACAACGATTGCTTTTTCATGGCGAGAAATGCCTGTGCTTTCTGCATCGTTCGACACGCGGTATCCCATAGACCTTTCAACTATGCTGCGAAATTCGGACAAAAGGCGCGGTGTAAACTCCAAGCAGATCACTCGGTCACGATCATAAGGACTATGCATAAAATTCCCCATCCAAAAAACTTCTGAAAATTTTGTAGGGCGCCACGCAGAGTGCGACCTCTGCTGATCTGAAAAATCAACTTGAGTCGCTGAGCCGCCACCACAACTTTCGATTGAGTACAAAAGGTCTGGGAACTTCTGTTAACTTATTCACATATTGCATTATTAGACCAATCCAATACGGCATTAACCATAAATGAGTGGCAAATTGCAAAGGGTTCTCCTTGCCAGCCAGACCAAGCTATGCCTTCTTCTGCCAACGCAATGGGAGACATGGCAGATGAGCGAAGCGGTCAAGCTGACACTGGATGAGATACGAAACCTAAGCCTGACCATTCTGTCCGGATCCGGATACGGGCCGGACCATGCAGCGGCCATCGCGGATATGCTGGTCACCTGTCAAATTGATGATTGCCAGTCGCACGGCCTGTTCCGACTGTTCATGTGCAATGACACCATGAAGGCAGGCAAGATTGACGGAAATGTCGCGCCAGCCATTACCCAATCGGATAACGCCATCGTTCGGGTCGATGCTCGCGGAGGTATGTCCCTGCTGGCATTTCATGAGGCACTTCCAATTCTGATCGAGAAAACCCGAACCCTTGGTATTGCAGCCATGGCCATCAATCGCTGTTTTCATTTCTCTGCGCTCTGGCCCGAAGTGGAGCGGCTATCTGCTGCCGGCCTTGCGGCGATGGCGATGGTACCAAGCCATTCCTGGGTTGCCCCAGCCGGCGGCACCCGCGGTTCGTTGGGCACCAACCCGCTGGCATTCAGCTGGCCGCGACAGGGCAAGGATCCCTTCACCTTTGACTTCGCAACAAGCGCCTTTGCCCGTGGCGAAATCGAACTCTATCGCCGCGCAGGCAAGCCCCTACCCGATGGCGTAGCAATCGATAAGGACGGCAACCCAACCAACGACCCGCAGGCTGCGATGGAGGGTGCGATGTTGACCTTCGGCAGCTACAAGGGTTCGGCCCTGTCCATCATGATCGAACTCTTGGCCGGTCCGCTGATCGACGACCTGACCAGCCTGGAAAGCATGGAGTTTGCCGGCAACTCAGGCGGCGCCCCCTATCATGGTGAAATCCTTCTGGCCTTCGATCCGGGGCATTTCAGCGGTGGCCGAATAGACCCGAACGATGCAAGGGCAGAACGCCTGTTCGCTGACATCACCGATCAGGGCGCGCGCCTACCATCACAACGCCGGTTTGCCGCCCGGGCCCGTAACACGGAACGCGGATATGTAGAGATTGCCAAAACCCTCTATGACGATCTGCAAGAGTTGGCCCAACAGATTTAGCCCCCTTCCCCTCAGCAAAGCAGCTGGCTAAGAAGTCTCTCCGAACGACTGTCAGGAGGCCCCATTGGACCGCATCGCCCGCACCATCGCCACCGAGATCAACGCCCGACCCGATCAGGTAGGGGCCGCAGTAAAATTGCTGGACGAAGGCGCGACTGTGCCCTTTGTTGCGCGCTACCGCAAAGAAGCGACAGGCGGTTTGGACGATACCCAACTGCGCACCCTGTCAGAACGCCTGACCTATCTGCGCGAATTGGACGCCCGGCGCACAACCATCCTGAATTCGATCAAGGATCAAGGCAAGCTGACAGATGATCTTGCAAAATCCATTGCGCTGGCTGGCACCAAAGCACAGTTGGAAGACATCTACCTTCCCTACAAACCCAAGCGGCGCACCAAGGCAATGATCGCACGCGAGAACGGGTTGGAACCTCTGGCTGACGCAATTCTTGCAGACCGGTCTGTCGATCCCGATACCCTTGCCCAATCCTACCTGTCCGAGGCTGTTCCGACCAGCAAGGATGCCCTGAACGGTGCCCGCGACATTGTCACCGAACGACTAACCGAAAACGCCACCCTGTTAGGCGAACTGCGCAGCTTCATGCAGCGCGAGGCGCTGCTGACCTCAAAGGTGATTGATGGCAAACAACAGGATGGCGCGAAATTCAGCGACTATTTCGACCATTCCGAGCTGTGGGCCAAAACGCCGTCTCATCGGGCTTTGGCGATGCTTCGCGCGTCAAAAGAGGGCATCGTGACATTGGACATCGCGCCGGACCCCGAGACCGGCGCTGCTCGGGCGGAAGCGATCGTCGCATCACATCTGCTAACCCGCACGGATTCAACTGCCGATACTTGGTTACGCAAGGTGGCCGGTTGGACCTGGAGGGTAAAGCTCTCGCTGACGATGATGGTTGACCTGATGGCCGACCTCCGCAGCCGTGCCCAGGACGAGGCGATTTCTGTTTTCTCTCGCAATCTCAAAGATTTACTTTTCTCTGCGCCAGCTGGCGCCCGCCCAACCTTGGGGCTGGACCCTGGAATACGAACAGGTGTCAAAGCAGCGGTTGTCGATGCAACTGGCAAAGTGGTTGCAACTGAAACTATTTATCCATTCCAACCCAAGAATGACCTTCGAGGCGCGCAGGCCACAATCCTGCGCCTGATCGCCCAACACGGCATTGAGCTTGTTGCAATCGGCAACGGAACAGCCAGCCGCGAAACCGAAAAGCTGGTTGGTGATACGCTCAAGGATTTGCCCAAGACTGTCAAAACCCCCACCAAAGTTGTCGTCTCGGAAGCCGGAGCGTCAGTCTATTCCGCATCCGAACTGGCCGCCCGAGAGTTCCCGGATCTGGACGTTTCCCTTCGCGGAGCGGTTTCAATCGCCCGTCGCTTGCAAGACCCTCTGGCCGAGCTGGTGAAGATCGAACCAAAATCCATTGGGGTCGGGCAATATCAGCACGATGTCGATCAATTTAAGCTTTCGCAATCACTGGCATCTGTCATCGAAGACGTTGTGAACGCCGTTGGGGTTGATCTGAATACTGCTTCTGCCCCATTGCTGTCGCATGTGTCCGGGTTAGGCCCGGGGCTGGCAGAATCCATCGTGTTGCACCGCGACATGAATGGTGCCTTTCAATCTCGTGCAGAGCTACTGAAGGTTGCGCGCCTTGGCCCCCGCGCATTCGAACAATGCGCAGGCTTTCTGCGGATACGCGATGGGGCCGAGCCCCTTGATGCGTCCTCGGTCCACCCCGAAGCTTATTCCGTGGCCCGGCGCGTTGTTGCCGCATGTGGGCGGGACATTCGGCAAATCATGGGGAATGAAGGGGCCCTGAACGGCCTGCGCGCCGAACAGTTTGTTAACGACAGTTTTGGCCTGCCCACGGTTCAGGACATATTCTCCGAGCTTGAAAAACCCGGTCGTGATCCCCGGCCAGATTTCAAAACAGCCTCGTTCGCTGATGGCGTGGAAGAGATCAGTGATTTGAAACCTGGAATGACCCTGGAGGGCACAGTAACCAATGTCGCGGCATTCGGCGCTTTTGTTGATATCGGTGTTCATCAGGACGGGTTGGTGCATATCAGCCAACTGGCAGATCGGTTTGTCAAAGATCCCCATGATGTCGTCAAAACCGGCCAGGTAGTTAAGGTACGGGTCGTCGAGGTGGATGCGCCGCGAAAACGCATCGGTCTGACGATGCGCAAGGATGGTGGCATTGAAACCCGGCAAAAGCGCGTTCAAAGCAGCGACCAATCGCGGCAAAGCCATACAAAACAAAAAGAAACACAACGCGCAAAAAACGGCAATAATGCGCAGCAGGGGGCACTTGCAGATGCGCTGAAATCTGCGTTCAAGAAACAATAATCTGCTAAAGGGTATGCACCCCCCTGCCCTTACCGCGATCAGTCGAAAGCGTCTGGCTCTAGCTCTTGCCAGAATTCGAAGATTGCGGTTGCGTTCAGCCCCGAGCGCCACGCATGCGCTCGGAAATGCTCGCGGTCCAGGTCGTTGTCTAGACCGGCAAGAAACAGTCTTTTATCTGCGTCCCTCTGTGTCGGGTTTCGCCGCGAAACCAGCTCTTCTACGATCGAGAGTTTCCGCGCCCGCTCCTCCCGCTCGGCTACCCGTTCGGCATAGGCTTTGTCTTCAACCGCCACTTGGGCCTGCCTCGCCTGCGCTTCTTCCAGTGCTTCGGGGCTGGGCTTCGCTGGCTGTTCCGGTTCAGGTGGCTGATAGTCATCGCGCAATGCAGCCGACAGATAGCCCAATGTGGATTTCACTCCGCCCTTTTGCCTTACGTAATCAAGTTTCTGCGCGACGTAGTCTTCACCATGTTCGGAAATCCACTGTCGGGCCAAACGATCCGAGACCCCTTGATCACGTAGCTTCGTGTACACCTGCATATTCCGAGCACCGTCACTGTCATCAATTTCGAACATCGCCTTTTGCGGGTTTCCCTTAATCCGAAAGCGAATATCGGTGACCGTCCGGCCTTTCTTTTGGAACTCGGGTTCGATCAGAATGTCCGAGCTTTTGTTCACCTCGGCAACCGCCGGTTTGATGATCTTGGCGTTGAGATGTTTGAAGCTGGTATAATAGTCGCTGCCATCTACCCCCATGAGCTTTCGAAAAACGTCCAAGGCCAACCAACCTGTCGACCCGATGCGCACAAAGCGATAGCAGTTTTCATACAGTGCCAATCCGTGCCCAGAACTAAAGTTGCGCTGAATCTGAACGTTGATCAGCGCATAGATTTTGGGATCATACAGCTTCTGCGCCAGCGCCGGTGAGTAGGCGTATTCACAAACACCATTCTTGAGCTTGGCAAAACTCAGCAGAGAGGAAACACCCCATTCCTGACGCCCCTGCTCATCCAACATGTCCCATTCAGCGACAGTCTCGGCCAGGGCGCGCAGGCTTGCACGCAAGGTATCAAAATCGTTCGAGTTATAGCCAACCATCATCGCCAGAGTTCGTGCATCGATGGTATGGGTCTGTGCAGATGTCAGCGCATCATAGGCATTGAGAAGCAGGACATTCGACAGCTTTCGCTGAAGCAATGTCAACTTACCGCTGATGTGAATCGCGGCGACGTTCTTTTTCACCGTTTCCCTTCGCAAGGCTCCGGATAGGTGATCCATGTCTATTTGTGTTTCCGGCATGATTCTGCCTGACTGCTCTTTTTTGTATTTCTGCCATGAAAGGTACCTATCAATCAACTTCTATTAGGTGCCCAAATACAGGATCAGGCTCATCCCGAAAACGGGTACCCTAAACAGATATACCTAAACTTATCCCCAGACCTATCATCGCGAGCCCGTCATAAGAACGACTCAGACAGGATCGAACGTACTGGAAACGGCTTTGTAAGTGTCTAATAGCGTCGAAGATCCACGTCCCTGCGAATCGGTGCCCTTGTTCCTGTCGAATGGTTCCTTTGGTCCCGTATCTGGGCACCTTTGATCCCGGAATCGGATACCCCAGGAACTGTAAATGGGTCCCTAATGTGGTCTAACTTGTTGTTATAATTATCATATTCTTAATCTAAATCTCTTAAAGACTCTATAAAAAATAAACTCTTTGTTGGCGTGTTCTATCATTTTTCTAGAGTTTCGTGGCGAAACCCAGCCTTGCGCGCAAAAACTGTGGAAAACTTCCGATAGCAGGATAGCTTTAGAAGATAATGTTCGCTACATTCCTAAATATACGCCGCTAAGGCGAACATCCTCTGAGGCAACGACAGTGAACAAATCAAACCAACCTCCGCTACCGCCATATCTGAATCTTGATCCCGCAACAGCGGCCGGGAAGTTACCTGATCCTATAGGCACCTCTCGATTCGCAAAAGCAGCGGCATTCTGCGCCAAAGGCCGTGAGGATCTTGCCCGCCGAGGTTATGCCCCTGATGGGGAAAAGCGGCTACGTAGGTTTTCAATCTGGGAAATAACTAAGTACCTAATTCCGGTTGCACCTGCGCATCTCCGCCGTGTCCTCAAAGCAAATCCTGATCTTCCTCAAGGCGAAGGAGAAGCTGGTTCAAAATGGTTCACTTTGGAAGAGGTCCTGAGCTTGCGCCAGCATTTTGCGGCTGAAGGCGTCAGCACGAAGGAGTATCTTCCCTACCGGCCTGAAGGGCTTCCGGCAAAGGTTGTTTCCGTTGCAAATTTCAAAGGCGGTGTTGGAAAAACCTCGACCGCCGCCCATCTGGCCATGTCCGCCGCCTTGGACGGGTACAAAGTTCTGGTAATCGACCTCGACAGCCAAGGATCCATGACGTCGATCCTTGGCGGGTCCGTCGCAGATGAATGGCAAACTGTGTTCCCCTTGATCGCAAAGGACTATGCTAGGGCGGTACACGAGGAAAACCGCGTGCGCAATGCGGCAGGTCAACCTGAAATTCCATTGGATGAGACCTTGCAAGAAGCGCTTAAAACGACCCCTGGCGATGTAATTCAGAACACCCATTGGCCAAATATTGATCTGATAGGCGCGCAGTTGAACCTTTACTGGGCCGAGTTCCAGATCCCAGTGTGGAGGATGGGGCTGAGAAGTTGGCCTTTGTGGGACGGCCTGACCAATTTCCTCGAGGATGAAGGTATCCTCAACGATTATGACATCGTCTTTCTCGATACGCCTCCTGCACTTGGGTACCTTACGATCAATGCACTGGCTGCTGCAGATATCCTTCTGGTTCCGCTTGGAGCTTCGTTTCTGGAGTTTGATTCAACGGGTCGGTTCTTTGACATGCTCTATACGACCTTCGCCAGTATCGAGGATGGTGAAAACACAGCACAACGCGCAGCTGGCTTGCCTGAGCTCAAGTTCGAATGGGATGTTGTACGCGCAATCATCACCCGGTTTGATGCCAGTCAGCAAACAGACATGGCGAACGTAATTCAGGCCTATTTCGGGGATTTCATGAATGCCTACCGGCAGGACTATACTGCTTTGGTCGGGCAGGCTGGTGAGCAGGTGAATGGGATCTACGAAGCCGACTACCGTGATTTTAACCGCGACACATATGTTCGGGGTCGGGAAACATTTGACCGGACTTACGCAGAATTCAAAGAGGTTCTGATCGGTTGCTGGTGGCGCGACGCTCAGATGGGAGGAGAAGCAGATGGCTAAACGCAGAAGACTGACCGCACCGGATACAACAGAGCTCGAACAGCTTGAAGCGGGTTTCGCCGCGAAACCGTCGATCAGCCCGTTTGAAGTAAGCTCGTCAGCACCTCCAATAGCTCAGGTTGCGGCGGAGGCCGCCACTTTGGGTGGCATGGCGTCCGTGACAGACAGGGTCGCTTTGGCCCAGGACCAAGGTGATGCAGCTCGATGGCGCGATGCACAGACCGCCGGTTTGATTGCGGAAAAAATACCGCTGGATCAGATTGATCCTGATTTTATCCGCCGTGACCGGATGGTTGAAGACGAAGAAGCCATGGCGGAACTGTTGGAATCGTTGCGCGTTCACGGCTTGAGAACGCCAATCGAGGTGAGCCGGGTCGGTGACAGTTTTGGCCTGATCTCGGGCTATCGGCGCCTGGAGGCCTTCAAGCGGCTGTCCCAAAGTGATGCTCGGTTCACCGAGATTCCTGCATTTGTCCGTGAGGCTGGAACAGGGCAGGGCGCTTACGTCTCGATGGTGGAAGAGAATGAGTTGCGCTCAAACCTCAGCCCTTATGAACGCGGGCGCGTCGCGGTTCTGGCGGCAGGGCAGGGGGTTTTTGCTTCAACCGAGGCCGCTGTCGATGTGCTTTTTGCCGCAGCGTCCAAAGCCAAACGGTCCAAGGTCCGTAGCTTTGCTATGGTGCATGAAGCGTTGGGGGATTTGCTGCAGCATCCCGTGTCGTTGTCAGAAAAGGCCGGACTCAAGCTTGCTTCGGCATTGCGGGACGGGGCACAAACCAGATTGCGTCAGGCATTGGCTGGCGCCGGCCCGTTGGATTCCAAATCCGAATGGGGTCTGCTTGAAGCTGCGATCAAGGGCGTGCCGGACGCGGAAAAAGCTAAATCGCGAGGCGGGCGCCCGCAGCAGGTGCAACGATTGACACCGATTGTCCTTCCCACAGGCGGCACAATTCAGGCCGAGGTGACATCTGGGGAACTCCGCCTCAGGATACGCGGGCGGGAAATTTCAGTTGATGAGGCTCAAAAACTGATCGACCAGATTGGCAACCATCTGGGCTAGCCCTTTGACGAGACCGGGATAGATCGATCTCGTCGCCAAACAAATCAAAGAGCTGACTGGATTGGTTCGCAGAGGCGAGTTCTACTACTGTCAAGGTAATGATCAAAATGTGGAATAAATGATCATTGTGAATTCAAGATCCTTTGGAGGTGCTCGCTAGGGATGTGTCGCAAACTTTTGCAACGACCATAGGCAGTCAACAACCGGAGGTTCTGTCGCAAACTTTTTAGATGGCAAAGCATCAGTGGATTTGGCGAGCAGTTTATCCCGCCAGTTGGATGAACTGCTGAAACGGACGGAGTCCGGGCGTGAATTGACCTTTGCGGATCATGTTGACCAGTTCTATGCCTGGCAGGACAGATGCGGTTGAAGCGAAGGATTTGAATCCCAGCATGGGTCTGATCCTTCGTTTGATAAATCGGTGATCCTGTTCAATGATGTTGTTGAGGTATTTCCGCCTGACCATATCGATTGGGATCGGACAACCAAAGCTCTTGAGCATCTTGTTGATCGCTTTGCTGCCAGCTGTATTGGCACCACTTTTGTCGATGACGATCTTGCGTGGCAATCCGTTCACCTCAAGCGCGGGGGCGAAGAACTTCGTCGCAGCGGCTTTATTCCGGCGCTCAGACAACATGAAATCCAGTGTCTTGCCGTGTTTGTCGATCGCTCGGTAAAGATAAACCCATTCGCCTTTCACTTTCACATAGGTTTCATCCATGCGCCACGAACGGTCTGTGGGACGCTTTCTGTACCGCGCTGCTTCAGCAATGAGGCCTGCGTATCGAATAACCCAGCGGTTCGGCGTTGCGTGATCCAGATCAACGCCACGTTCCGCCATGATTTCTCCCAAATTCCGGTATGAAACAACGTAGCGCAAGTAGAAGAAGACCGCGTGCAAGATGACGTCTTTCGGAAAATGTGCGCCCTTAAATGAGATCGTCACGGCCTGCTCCTGTCAAGTTCTAGCGCGCTACCAGAAATGCACTCGACCTGACAGGTAAGGACAAAGTTTGCGACGGAACCATTGCCGCCTGTAAGAACGCAGGCGCCGCTTGAGTGCTGGTGCGCGCGTGAACTTACTCCGAGGGCATTGGACGGCATCGGGGAATCCACATCCAGTGTGACTGGCCCATATGCTGCGCCTCTCATGTGGGGGCATCCGAACGAACAAGTGTAGAGCCAGGCTTTCAATAGACCAGACAACGCAAATTTGCTTCGCGAACCTGAAACAGAGCCTCCCGTGTTGCGGGGGAGATGGGTGCGCGAAAAAAACCAAAGATAGGAAAGAACCATGAAACACGCAGAAATCGATGCCATCCTGGAAGTTCACAGACTGGCGTTTGGAGAAACAGAGGGCGAAGTAACCGCTCAACTCGCCAAGGACTTCCTCAGCCACCCGGACACGATCTCGATCAGTGTCAAACCGGACGGGCAGATTGCAGGCAACGTGCTGTGTTTACACCGTTCGTCTTCCAGGACCATCCGGACACAAAATGCTACCTGCTCGCACCTTGCGGCGTGTCGCCGGTGTATCAAGGCCATGGAGTCGGCAAGGAGCTGATGGAAACCAGTATCGAACACCTGAAGTCCATTGGAACGGATGCTGTGTTCGTGCTGGGCGTCCCCGACTTCTACCCCCGGTATGGTTTTGCCCCAACTGACAAACAGACGCCTTATCCTGATCTGTTGACGGCGCATGAAGCATGGATGGCCCTTGAGCTGACAGCCGGAACGGTCGAGTGCTTGAACGGCACGACGATGGCGATCCCTCAGTTCATGCAAGCGCATTGGTGGGACACCTCAGGGCGCGAGTGACGCAAATACCGAGAACCAGACATTGGGCATTGATTGTTTAATGTCTGGTTTGTCCCGTATAGCAGACATCGGCGCTCCTCATTGTGAACTCTCGAATGTCTGCTGAGAGCCCATAGCGTGAATACGATTTTCATGCTGCGCGTGCTCGCAACGCCAATTTCACTCCGTCGTCTTTGTGTCCCATGCTGGGCATCCAGCATTCGACTTGGACACCTGCCTCAAAACGACTCAGCGGATCACGTGGACAGAACAATTGGCGTGGTGAACGACCCGGTTCGCAGTCGACCCAACAAAAATGTTCTCGATCCCCGGCTTGTGTGAGGCCAGCACGATGCAATCGATGCCATTTTCATTTGCGAAATCAACGATCGCTCGGCCAGCGCTCCCCGAGATAAGCCGCGGTTTCGCCCCCGGTAGCTCTGCAGCGTTCCGATGTAAGCCCTCCTGAAGCTCTTTTCGCGTGTTGGCCAGAACTTCCTCGGGTATCTGGGATGCCACATATGCAGGGATCGGCTCCTGCACATGGAGCACTGTGAATTCCGCATCGGCACTCGCCAGCAAACGAGCAGCTTCAAATGAGGCCTGTGTATCGTGATCGTTGTCCAGCGCGACTGGAATCAGAATGTTCTTATACATGTTAGTCACCTTCGATCGCTCCAGCTACGATCATTCCGGCCTCCGCGGTGATACGGCACTCTAAACCGGTTCGGATTTCGAAGACTTACCCGCTTTCTTTGCTGTGCTTGCAACATCATCTATTGTTTTTTCCACAGCTTCGGCTTCGGTTTCCGCTGCAAATGCTGCACATCGGGCAACTGTTTCGAACCATTCCTGAGCGTCAGCCACGAGGCGTTCGGCTGAATGCTTCTGCCACTCTGCTATGGATTGCAGTGCTTTCGCCGGATCAGTCGGGTCTGCAGCAGACGCCGAGCGCGCAGCTTCTAGCGCGGTTCGAACAGCCTCGTGGCGCCTCTCAAACCAATGTTGAGCAAAGGCCTCTGCCTCTTTCAGTGATTTCTCCTGCGTGTCCCAGAATTGCTCAAGCTGTGCGCCTAAAAACGGATTGGCCGTAGTAGTCGGCTGCATCTGCTTGAAAACATCAACAAGTGGGTTGGAGTAACTTGATTTTGGCTTCTCTTCAGGCATCGGAGATTCCTCCTCATCTTCCCAATGCTGAATGTTACCAAATCCCGTAGAAAATAACCTTAATGTAGATCAACCGGCGTCAACAAACGTGGGCAGTGGTCCTCTACAATCTAATGGCAGCATTTGTACCAACCTACTCGATTTGTATGGACTCAAGATAATAAATCACATTTGCCAACGGCACACCTGCGAACATTGGCTGGCCGTCAGGCATGGTCAGCGCAACTTTTTGGTCCGAATCCAAAGCTGGTCCAAAAATGGGCATTTCTCCGCCATGCGCGAGCAATGGTGCGCGACCATCAATTTGACGCGCCACCTCCTCAATCGGAAAAACACCGTCGTTTTGGGCCGCAAGCCTGGTCAGATCAGGCGTCCTTATTGCCAGCATCTCCGCCATTGGACCATCTCCAGTGGCCTCGAAACCATGGCATTGCCAGCAATAGGTTCTGTAGAGATTGTGCCCGTTTTGAAGGTCAATATCCTGCGCCAGTGCAGCACTTGCAGCAAATATTGACAAAAGAAGTCCGCGATAAATTGGCATTTGTTCCTCCTCGAACGTCAGCATTTCGCGTTTAGACTACGCGGTATTGAGCGAACGCTTCATTGATCTCGCTCATATTCAGCCTTTGAGTACCAGCTGGGAAAAACTGCGACGAAAGTAAGTACACTGCAGTCGGTTCCGCTTGGCTGGTCGGTTCTTGGCGACCAATGACATAGATCAATTCAAAAAGGTACATTACATAGTAAAGCATGAATGTTTCAGCGGGATTGCCGTTCATCGCCTGCATCCAAATCAAACATGGTGATAAGCGGAATTGCAAAAGCGTGGAAATTCCACCGCAGGGGCTCGGAATGAATGGTGGCGAGCCCCTCGTTAGTGACTGGTGTACTTAACCGCGCTGTAGCTCGGTACACAGGCGTTTGTTCATTGAGGAGTGAAGCCAATGCATACGGCCGATCCACCGACACCTAAACTCCGACGCGCGCTTACTGCCCCGTTGCTTACGCTTTACGGACTAGGTGTCACCGTTGGTGCGGGAATCTATGTGCTTGTCGGTGCCACCGCCGAGGTCGCTGGTCCTTACGCCGCTGTTTCGTTTCTCATTGCAGCGCTCGTCGTTTCGCTGACGGCTTTGTCGTACGCCGAACTCGCAACCCGTTATCCCGTAAGCGCGGGAGAAGCGGCATACGTCGAAGCTGGGTTTCAAAGAAACTGGATTGCCGTGTTGGTGGGTCTCGCCGTCGCTGCTTCGGGAGTGATATCGGCTTCGGCCGTTGCGATTGGAGCGGCCTCCTATCTTCACACCCTGACCAACCTTGGCACCACGTTGCTTACGATCGGCATCGTGTCGGTTATGGGACTGATTGCACTCTGGGGCATCGCGCAATCAGTATTTGTGGCGGCAGTGATCACGATCATCGAGATTTCGGGGCTTCTGTTTGTGATTGGCTGGGGCATGTCCGTGCAGGATCCGCAAGGCTATGCGTTCAGCGAGACGATTCCAGGTTTTGAGATCAACGCTTGGCGGGGCATTTTTGCGGCGTCGCTTCTGGCTTTCTTTGCCTTTGTTGGATTCGAGGACATGGCAAACGTCGCCGAAGAAGTAAAAGACCCAGTTCGCACAATTCCTAAGGCAATTCTGCTGACGCTCGTTCTGGCGACGGGTCTGTATCTGGCGACCTCAATTACGGTCCTGCTTGTTGTTCCTATCGATACCTTGTCGACGTCGACTGCCCCGCTTGCTTTGGTTTTTTCAAATGCACCCGAAGTAATCAAACAGGGGTTTGCCGCAGTCGCAGTCGTTGCAACAGTCAATGGCGTCCTGATCCAGATGATAATGGCGTCGCGGGTAATCTACGGTCTTGCCGACCGGGATCATCTGCCGAAAATACTGGCGAGTGTCCCGCAGGTAACCCAGACACCAGTCGTCGCAACCCTGCTGGTTGTGGCGCTAATCCTTCTACTGACCCAAACACTGCCGATCGGCACCCTAGCAGAACGCACATCTCAGATCGTCTTGGGGGTGTTTGTGCTAGTCAATTTCTCGCTGATCTTTTTGAAGTTGAAACCGGATTCAACCCGACAACATTTCCACGTACCTCTTGTCGTGCCAATCCTTGGTGTTCTGACCAGCACCCTGCTTTTTGGCGCCGGGTTTCTTTGAGAGAAAATCCGACGGCGTTAGGTCGCCAGAACGGGATCCGAATGACATATGAACACTGATCGACCTACACTTGGAAGGCGGCTCTCTGACTGGTGGCACCGGACATTCGTTGATCTGGTCGCGCAATTACAATGGTCCTACATGCCACCGTTAATGGTGTACTTCGCGGCCGGAGTTTCGGGACTGACATCCGTCGTTGGCGCGTTTTTCCTCAAGGACTATCTGAATCTATCTGCTGCTTTCGTGGCGGGCTTGGCATTTTGGGCCGGATTGCCCTGGATTTTGAAAATGCCGCTTGGGCATCTGGTGGATCTGTTCTGGCGTTGGAAATCGCTGCTGATATTGGTTGGCGCGTCTCTTATCACGGCCTCGTTGCTTATCATGTATGGACTTGTGTCCGCGCCTGCCCAGATGGCCGGGGTCATGCTGCCTGAGCATTGGTATGTCGTTGCCTTGATCCTGGCACCTTCTGGTTATGCCATTCAGGACGTCGTGGCAGATGCCATGACGGTCGAAGCGGTACCACAAACCAACCAAGATGGGTTCGCGTTTACGCATGAAGAAGTTCGTGCCCGCCACACTACCATGCAGACCCTGGGCAGGATTGCGATCATATCCGGGTTTGCGGGAGTCGCAGCGGTTAACATCTGGATTTTTTCGGGCGCGGAGGATCTGGAGAAAAGCGATCGTTTGGTTCTCTACGGTCAGGTCTATCTCGTCGCTCTGGTTGTCCCCTTACTGTCGATCAGCGGAGTGGTTCTTCATGCTCTGATACAGCGTCGCCTCGTTAGTCTTGGGCACCTTCTACACAAACCGGATCAAGCCACCGAAGTAAGGTGGCCAATACTGCTGGGAGGTCTCGCGTTTGTTGTACTCAGCGTTGTGTTGGGAACCGCAAATTTCGCCTTTGCGCAAGAGACTGTTTTTGCGGTTTCGCTCACGGTCATTCTCTATCTCATGTCACGGCTGCTAAGGGAACTGGAGTCGAAACAGGCCAAGGTTCTGATCGGGACGGCGACAATCATTTTCGTTTTTCGCGCGGTCCCGTTGCCTGGTCCGGGATTGACCTGGTTCGAAATCGACGAGCTTGGGTTCGACGAACAGTTTCTGGCAATTCTGGCGCTCCTGACCTCACTACTAGCGCTGCTTGGCCTGATCATCCTCAGACCGTTTATGGCCAGTCGTTCCATCGCGCAGGTGGTGGTACTGCTCACCATTGCCGCCGGAGTGCTGGCCCTGCCTAACCTTGCTTTATACTACGGAGTGCATGAATGGACGGCCGCGCACACAGGCGGGGTTGTGGATGCAAGATTCATCGCCATACTCGACACAGCCGTCGAGTCACCGCTGGGTCAGATCGCGATGGTCCCGATGCTGGCCTGGATCGCACGTAACGCCCCGACACATCTCAAGGCGACCTTTTTTGCTGTCATGGCGTCTTTCACCAACATGGCATTGTCGGCAAGCAGCTTGGGCACAAAATACCTAAACCAGGTATTTGTCGTGACTCGTGTCGTGACCGAACCCAGAACGGGTACAGTTGCATCCATCGCTGACTATAGCCACTTGGGGAATTTGCTGATTACCGTGGGCCTGATCTCTGTCATAGTCCCACTGATTATGGTTTTTCTTGTGCAAAATTCACCATATCGGACAGGCGAATGAATACGCGGATCAGTCGCTTTCATTGAGAAGTGTCTTGAGGTGCGACACCGGAACGCCAATATTCGAACCACCAAACTCGGGTAAGATCGCGGCGTTGATCGCAACCACCTTACCGTTTCGGTTCAACGCAGGTCCCCCGCTTCCTCCAGATGTGGTCTCTGCATCATAAACAATGGCGCCGGGACTGGTCTGGGCTACGATTCCCCGGCTGGCCAGGGGTCGGATTTTATTTTGTTCCGAAAGATGGGTCGCAATTGTCCAGAAATCCACGGCGCCTTTATTCTCTAGCGTTTTCAGAAAGCCCGGACCGGCCTGCGCGATAAGAGCCTTCAGGCCGGTTGGATATCCAAGCAGGAAAACTTCCTCTCCCGCTCGCGGTGGCTCATCTGCAAGTAACAGCCCAAGACCCCGAACGCGTGTGGCGTCGATAGAGAGAAGCGCCAGATCTGCGGTTTCGCTTGCTTTATGCAAGACAGCCTTAATTGGCACAGTTTGATCAGGCAAATAGACCAGCAAACTCAGCATCTCGGCCTCCAGCGCTGCGGCCTGAAGGGCTTGTGCACGGTCGCCAGTCGTCCAGGGCAAGGCAACATGACGGTTGGTCACCAACAGAGGCGGGTCCTGTAGAAGAAACCCGGTTCCAGTAAACTGAAACTCAGCAGGTTCGCCCATCGCATCTGGTTCGAGCCACGGTTGTCCAAATGGCGTTTGCAGATTCTTTCCATCGGGGCCAACCACATGCCGCAGCAATTTCCCGCTTTTGATCTGCCGCAATCCATAGGCGCCCTGGACGAACGCGACGGAACGCGTAGAGGCTGTGATAATCCGCGTTGATGCGCCTGCGCGTTCCTCCAGCGTGCCAAGACGCTGCTCAGTGGACAGCACCTGACTCTCGAATGCGTCTTTGAGTGCACCCAAATCCTCTGGCGTCAACGAGTCTTCCTGGGTCTGTGCCAGCATAACGGCAACTGCTTCGATCTTTCGGGATTCTCGTTCCAGGCTGTCCGCCAGCTTCCTGTCGTTCTGAAACAGTAAATACCCAAATACGGCGATCAGAAGGATTGCGCCAATAACGGTGATCCTGAAGAGAATTGTGGTTTGTGATGTTAGCCGACGCCCACTGTCGCGCAGTGCACCGGAAATTTTTCTTGGAAAGGGTCGACGGCTTGTTCTCGCATATGCGTACGCGTCGCTTAGAATATCCTCGACCGTGCGATGTGCAGGGAATGAGTGTTCGCATACCCTGTAGCGGGACATCGGGCCTTTTTCGCCGAATTCGATCATGTCACCGTGCCTGAGGTCAGCCGAAGCGACCTTGTGACCGTTGACCCAGATATTCCGATCAGACAACGCGTTTAACGTGTAACCGTCATCTGACCACTGAAGAGTCGCAATGTCTTCGTCATAAGCTGGCACATCTTCTTTCGGTCTCAGCCTCAAGGTACGGTCCGGACTGACCGAGGCCGACACAGCGTTGTCGGCAAGCCAGACTACGGCCCCGCGGGACGGGCCGGTCAAGCTCTCCAGGAATGCACGGACATTACCTGTATCAACTCCTGTGTCGCCTTGGTCCGGTGTCCGCATGGCCCATCTCTGATTAATAGCGCTATACCCACTCTATCATGGGCAACCTCGAAACTTCCACGTTTGGCAATAAAGCACACATTCAGAGTATGCCCGGGAGCGGTTCTCCGGCGGTTAATTGTTACCGTCGAGTTAATTGCAAGTAGGTGATGCCATCAGGAGAAGTCCAATCACCGACCGACCAGCCTTCTGTACATGTTGACCCGATCTTGGTGAACGTGCGTGCGCTTCAAATTTGCTTACTTGGATGAGACCTTGATCTTTCGGCTGGGATCCTGAGGCTCGGTTTTTGGCATGTTGATGTGCAAGACACCCTTCTCGAACGCGGCGGAAATCTTCTCGACGTCATCTGCATTCGGCAGCGTCATCGCTCGGGCGAAGCTGCCACAGCACCATTCACTAACACGCAGATCACCTGTGTCATAATGCGAGATCTTCTTCTGGCCACGTAGTGTCAATCGATGGTCCTTGATTTGGATGTTTTGCGGGGACTGTTTGCCTTCAAGCATCTGAACCTCCTCCTTTAGTGCTATAACGGCGAGGCAGTATTATGCCAAATTACGGGCGCGGCCATTGAACTTACGCAAGCGGGTGTTCTGTCAGCCGCCTAGTTTGGCTCAGGTGCAAAAACTTATTTAGGTCTCTTGTGCAACCGAGCGTCTAAAAAGCAGCAGACTAGTTGCCAGAAGGATCGAGCCCAAGCACGCCATCCATACAAACTCTGCCCAGACCGTCTCGATCCCGGCACCTTTGAAAATGATGGACTGACTGGCTGACATGTAGTGGCGGGATGGGAGGATAGATGTTCCAATCTGAAGCCAGCCGGGCTGCCCTTCGATTGGCGTCTCTCCTCCTGACAGCATCAACATTGGAAGCACCGTCAGCATAACCAAAAGTGCGAATTGAGCCATTGAGCGCGCAATCGTCGCAAGAAACACCCCAAGCGCCGTCGCCGTGAAGAGAAAGAGAGCTGTGCCAATCAAAAACAACACCTTCGATCCCGCGATGCTGATCCCCAGGAAGTCTTGCATAACAAAGGTCAGCGATAGGGCGGTCGCTACCAGAACCACCGCCGCGTTTGCCCAGATCTTGGCGACCGCAATGTCAAATGGGGTAAGCGGCATCGCCAGCAGGTGTTCGATTGTTCCATGCTCGCGCTCACGGATCATGGCAGCACCGGTAAGGATTGTGGTCAGCCACATGATCTGGCCGATCAACGCGACGATACCGGCGAAACGAACAGTGTCGCGGTTTGGATTAAATGCGCTGCGCACAATGATATCGATGGGCGGCGGGTCTAAAAATTCTGCACCGATGGCAAAGCGCCGGATCTCGGCACTCAAGATATTGATGATGTAGTTCGCTCCAATTCCGGCCTGCTCCATCGCTGTCGCATCGATCAAAACCTGAATTTCCGGCGCGCGCCCGGCCCGAACATCTTTCTCGAACCCTGGTGGTACTGCGACTACAAACAGGAAATGCCCTGCATCCATCTTTTCGGCCCCGGTGCCCGGTGCGATCTGGACAACGGGCTGGAATTCAGGCGGAAAAAACGCTGAGGCAAGCGAGCGTGAAAGAGGCGAGCCATCCTCGTCGGCAAATGCAATGGATGCATTGTTGACCGAGTTTGAAACGCCCGTAGCCTCCATTACGGGCGCCAGCGTGAATGACCAGACAAGCAGCGCCATCATCACCCAGTCGCGCCGAAGGCTCATCATTTCTTTCAAACCAAGCCAGAATATGCGGGACAATCGTTGCATTCACGTCTCCTGCGCTCGGAGTAACAGTGCAGCGATCAAGGTTAGCGCGGGCCCGAAACAGGCTAGGGCCAGAAGGTCGGGGGCAAGTGCATCCCAGCTAAGACCTTTGGTGAACGCGCCGACGTTTAGATGCAGGAAATAGGATGAAGGCCAAAGCGATCCAATCGTCTGGGCGCCGCCTTCCAACGTCGAGATCGGTTGTAGCAGCCCGGAGAATTGAATGGTCGGCACCACCGACGCGATAGCGGTGGCAAAAGTTGCGGCCACCTGGCTCGACGTTATGGTCGCAATAAGCAGTCCATAAGATGTGGTTGCCCAAACATATAGGAAAGCACCAATTGCAAGAGGCACCGGATTTCCTTTTAGGGGCACGCCAAAAATGAAGATCGTCATCGCTGCCAAAAGTAGGAAATTGACGAACGCTATCGCGATGTAGGGGATCTGTTTGCCAACCAGAAATTCGAGCCGCGTCGTTGGCGTTGCGTAGAAATTGGTGATCGTGCCCAACTCTTTCTCCCGCGCGACACTAACAGCCATCAAAACGGCCGGCAGCATTATCAACAGGATCGCAGGCATGGCAGGGGCCATTGCAGCGATACTTTCAAAGCTTTGATTGTATCGGAAGCGCGGTTCGATGCGAGCGATTTCGACCGACTGCTCGCCACTTTGGCGGGCCAGTACTTCCAGAAACGTACTGTGAAGCCCGGCCACATAGCCCTCTATTGTCTCACCCTTGAACGGTATCGCACCGTCCACAATTGCCAAGACTTCAGTTGGCTCGCCGGCGCGCAGCTTGCGACCAAAATCGGGTGGAAGTTCGACAGCCAGCGAGATGTCTCCTTTGGCCAACCGCTCGCGGCCGTCTTCAAAACTGGCCAGTGGCACCGTGGGGTTGAAATAGCGCGAACCAGAAATCTCGGCGATATAGGTACGACTCTCAGGCGTTTGAGACAGGTCGAGTACCGCGAAATCCAGGTCTTCTATGTCCAGAGTGATCCCATAGCAAAAGACCAACATCAGGATCACCGAGCCAAGGAAAGCAAAAGCCAAACGGACGCGATCGCGCAGAACCTCGGTTGTCTCGCGCCGTGCATAGGCCAGTATGCGCCCGATACTTCCGGCAGCGCCCGCGTTGACAGCATCAACCGAAACATTGGGTGCTGCTACCGGCGCGGGCGGCTCGACCGCCTCCAGGACAGCGATGAACGCACTTTCCAGACTGTCCGACTGCGCCGTTGCGATCAACTCATCTGGTGTACCTTCAGCTAATACCTGGCCTGCATGCATGAAAGAAACGCGATCACAGCGCTCCGCTTCGGTCATGAAATGTGTCGAGACGAAAATCGTTACATCATCGTCTCGCGACAGCTCGATTAACAGCGCCCAAAACGAGTCGCGCGCCTCGGGGTCCACGCCCGAGGTTGGTTCATCCAGGATCAACACCCGAGGCCGGTGGATCACGGCGACGGCAAGGGAAAGACGCTGCTTGATACCCAGCGGAAGCGCCGACGCCAGCGTGCCCATATGTGCCTTCAGGCCGAAACGTTCGGCCAATTCATCGATGCGTTCCACACGATCCTTGATCGCAAAGATGCGGGCGTGCAACTGGAGGTTTTGTTGAACGGTCAGCTCGCCATAAAGCGAGAATGCCTGGCTCATATACCCGATCTCGCGGCGCATCCTTAGATCGCGCGCATCCACCGGTCTGCCGAACAGCAGCGCCTCTCCCTCACTTGCTGGCAGAAGACCTGTCAGCATTTTCATGGTGGTTGACTTGCCGCAGCCGTTTGATCCGAGGAAGCCAAAGATTTCGCCTCGGTGGATCGAGAATTCGACGTTGTCGACGGCAGTAAAATCGCCAAAGCGCCGGGTCAACCCACGCGCCGTGATCACCGGGTCTGCACCTTGATGATGCATAGGTACCTTGTTCGACACAAACCGGGGTTCCCCTCGTGCCTGTAGTTGCCTGTAAGATGTTTCAAGATCCCGGGCTTTACCCTTCAGCTTGGCAGGGGGGCCGTGAAATATCACCCGACCGGTATCCATCGCTACGATAAAATCGAATTGTTCGGCTTCCTCCATATAGGCCGTTGAAACCAGAATGGAGAGACCGGGCGTTTCTTCTCGGACCGCGTCTATCAGCGCCCAGAATTGGCGCCGCGACAGGGGATCAATTCCGGTCGTCGGTTCGTCCAGTACCAGAAACTTAGGGTCGTGGATCAGCGCACAACACAGTCCAAGTTTCTGCTTCATTCCGCCCGAAAGTTTGCCCATAAGCCGGTCCGAAAAGGGCGCAAGTCCGGTCGCTGACAGCAAGGCCGCGATCCTGATTTCACGTTCCTGTTGCCCCTGTCCGAAAAGACGTGAAAAGAACTCGAGATTCTCACGTACAGACAGTTCCGCGTATAAGTTGCGGCCCAACCCCTGCGGCATAAATGCGATCGCCGGGCACACGCGGTGACGGTGCGCGCGGTCACCTATCGATCCCCCGAGAACATCAATTTCCCCGGACTGAAGTTGCTTTGCGCCGGTAATCAATCCCAGCAGCGTTGACTTGCCAACCCCGTCCGGCCCGATCAATCCGATAAGCTGGCCAGTTGGCAGAACCAGCGAAAGGTTATCCAACGCAACATGCTGTCGGTACGTGTGTGTGACACCGTTGATGCAGAAACCAGATGAGCCCCCCTCGGCGCTCATTCGAACAGCTCGGGTGGAATTCGTCTATCCAGATCGTCTGGCCACGCGCCATCGGAAGTAAGTCGGATCGCTGCAATGCCGCGAAGGCCGGTCTTCACATGCTCAATCCGCGCCGTAACCAAATCCCTGGGAATGCGAACCCGAACGCGAAAAACCAGCTGCTCCCGTTCGCTCAAAGTTTCTACCTGCTTGGGAGTGAATTGAGCTTCGGGAGAGACGAAGGTTACGGTTGCTGGGATGGCAAATTCCGGCAACGCATCAAGCACGATGCGCGCCTCG
Source organism: Ruegeria sp. CDSC025 (assembly GCF_059610805.1). Taxonomy (NCBI): domain Bacteria; kingdom Pseudomonadati; phylum Pseudomonadota; class Alphaproteobacteria; order Rhodobacterales; family Roseobacteraceae; genus Ruegeria; species Ruegeria sp. CDSC025. The sequence goes on from NZ_JBXWOJ010000022.1 coordinate 30,877, forward strand.
GCACCGATGGGCAATAGTCCCGCTTCGCGTGCAGGCAGGAAGACCTCCATATAGACGTTTTCCAAACTGAGTAACGTCAAGATCGGTTCGCCCGCTCCAACGACCTCGCCGGGCTCGGCCAGTCGATACAGAATACGCCCCGGCATGGGAGCGATGAGAGAACCATCCTCTATTTGTGCCGCAATCCGGCGCACCTCGGCCTCTGCGGCGGCAATCTGGCTATCCGCCGTTGCAACCCGGGCCTTGGCCGCGCCCAGCACGGCATCCGCAACCTGAAACGCGGTTTCACGATCCTCAAAGACAGTCATCGAGATATTCTGACCGGCCAGCAACGCCTTGGCCCGGTCAAGCTCCTGCGAAGCGCGACGCTGCTGGCTTTCTCGCTGGATGACCACGGCTTCGGCTTCGGCCTTGGTTTGGCGCGCCAGCGCAACCTCGGCACTGGCACGGTCAAGGGCTGCAGATAATTCATCTGTATCCATTTCAACCAGCAGTTCACCCGAAGCAACCAGGCTGCCCTCTGCTGCCATGACCCGAGCAACGCGCCCGGCAAAGGTTGGAGCGATTTCTACTTGTTCAGCCTCGATCCGCCCATTGCCCTGTACAAACCCAGCCGGCAATTCATCACTGTCTTCTGCGACGAAAAAATAAACAGCTGCACCTGCAAGTAGGAGCGCTATGGCGGTCAGAATTGCGCGTACGTTCTTTCTCATGGCCCCGCGCACATTTGTTAATTTCCTATTCTAATTTAGCTCGCTCTCGACGTGATGCCTTGAGTTGGATCAAACAGGTTCTATCTGATGATTGTCCAAGTGCTTATCGGGTACGAAATTGCGGCACAGGTCTGGTTGTTGGCCCACATCCACGGCCCAATGAGGCTTTCGGGGTGTGACTCTCTATGACGGCTGCGCCAAATTGGTCGCAATGATGCGCAAGGGCAAGCATCCCGAAGTCGAAATAAATGCCCAGTTGTCCATCTGTCGTGTCAAAGCTCTTACGAGTCACGCTTCCAACGTTCAGATAAAACAAACACTGCGTCAGCGTTGCTGGCTGTCGTTCCTACTTCGGCAACATGAAGAACTCTTCAAGTACAATTTTCCCATCTGCTACCGAATAAACTGCGATCTCGCACAAGGTCATGTGTTGCCCTGTAGCCTTCTGCGTTACGTTAACCTTATATCGAACACCGAAGCGGTTTGGGGGATGAACATAGGGGCCATCCACGTCGAATTCGACGATTTCATGAGCTGCCAGCCAGTCCTCTCTTTTTCCCTTTATAGCATCCCGGCCCTTGGTGATGCGAAACTGTCGAACCGGAGGCACAACCGCCTCAATAGATTGAGCGTTTTCGGCATACATTTCACCAACGTTTGCAAGACCTCTGCGATCACGCATTGCCTGAACGAATGTTCGTCCAATCTCGACTAATTCTTCCATGATAGCCCCCCAATTTCAGCCTCAACTGTATCACATCGTACCTTTGCCAATCTTGACAGGGATCAATAAAACTAGATGTTCGCGAAGGATTTAGATCAGGATCGTGAGGACGACTTGCACAGTGGAAATGAGCGGCCCAATTCCCGGCGCCGTCTTCAGCCAGTGCGCTATTAGACAACGCCTTCAGAACCAACTGTTTCCGATCATTTCTCTCCGGCGGGTGCTGAAATCGAAGAAGCGGATCTTACCGATTTGTTCCGCCAAGATAAGCAAACCAATAGGCCAAGGCAACTCCTCCCGCCCCGCCGACAATGTTACCCAGAGTGACCCATAGCAGATTGGCCGCCGCTGCGAAAACCGGCACAGTTGCTCCCGCTGCCCAGCCCTGCGGGAAGAAATACATGTTGGCAATCGAATGCTCGAGCCCCAGCAACACAAATGCAGAGACGGGCCACAGGACCGCTAGAATTTTTCCGGCGACGCTCCGGGCGGCGAAGGACAGCCATACGGCAAGGCAGACCAGCCCGTTGCACAATGCGCCGCGGGCGAAAGCCTCCATCGGTTCCAACCCCGCTTTGGCATCGGCTACCATTATGGCAGTGCTACCCATCGGCCCCTCGAGCAAGCCGGTCAGGGCGAAGGCCAATGCAAGCCCAACGGCACCCACGAAGTTACCAACGTAGACGATGCCCCAACTTCGGAACAGCAGCCGCAGCGGTATCTTGCGATCGACCGCTGCGATCACCATCAAAACATTTCCGGTGAACAATTCTGCACCACCTGCGATCACCAGGATAAGGCCCAGGGAAAACACTGCTCCTCCCAGAACGCGGATCGGCCCCGAAGCGCTGTCTGCCCCCGTGACCGCCATCGTATAGGCCGCTGCGCCAAACCCTATGAATGCTCCAGCCAGCATCGCAAGAACGAACATGGGTGCTAGTGGCAGCTTTGCCTTTGCGACCCCGGCAGTCTCAACTAACGTTGCAATTTCAGCGGGTTTATGAGCATCGAACAGGGCCGGGGGGTTCATGTGGCGCTCCAGAGTTGGCACGAGTTTACGTAGCAGGAAGTTTAATCCTGTCTTCTGACCTTGAACTAACGCGCAAATAAAACCGGAAGCCTATCTGTTCCCTCTGAGTTCGGATAGTTCCTCCTAACACAGTTTGGCGCGCGGTCATGGCCATAGGTACCCATGAGATCTACTTCAGCTTCCGCTTTCGCGAGATCTCAACGCAGAACTTTTCGATCCTCATCGTTTAGCGCCGATTGGGGCCAAGTTTGAAAATCAGGCAACGGTTAGAACAGCACAAGTGGCATTCTGACTGATGCCTAGAGAGGTGCTCCCTTGAATTAGGCTCCCAATGCTTCCCAATCCACGGCGACCCGTCACAATCAGGTCAGCTTTGCATTGCTCGGCACATGCGATGATCTGGTCGACGGGATCTCCGCGTTGGGTATGCGTTTGCGAAACCGTCTGATTGTACTCTTCGACAATCTCTCTACCAGCGGAAATAATCTTGGTTGCTGCCTGATGCACCTCTTCGTCTGAAGGCATTGTCGTGACGGCGTGATAGCCAGCCAATGCGCCCATTGCGAACGCCACGGTTTGGGGCTGAGGTGTATGAACAAGGTGAATTTGGGAGCCATATTTGCTTGAAATATCACAGGCAACGCGCAGAGCTGCTTCTGACGCCTCAGATCCATCCAAGCCAACTACGATCTTTTTGAACATGTTGCACTCCCTCCTTAGTGAGGGGTTAGTATGGGCGAGCTTGAAGTAGTTAACTTTGACTCAAATCAACACTTTTCACTGCAGGTTCGAACGTAGTCGTCCGTCTATTTCTAGAAGATACACGGTAACTGAACCAATTTTAAAGAATGTTAGGAGTTGCAAACGGGTCATCCCAAAGGGGCAACAGCGCATAATTATTGCGAAAAACCTCGCGCAGACGCTGCATTTTTTCAAAGGGTATCAAGTTAAGCCCAATGATAAAGATCAAGGGAAATGGCGAGAAGAATTGCTATTAGGGACGTGCGTTTCAGTTCGTTTGGCAAGGTTGGCAGATTGCCCACGACATGAGATTCAATCTTATTTCTGGGGAATACAACGATGCCTTCCTCTCCGCCTTGGGTTCGCCCAGTTACGATAGCCGCAGTACTCTTTGGTCTCCTGACCATTTTCTTAGGAGGAACAGCCCTGTTTGGGGGTGCTGCTGCCAGAGCTGCAGTCGGAGATTCAGTTCCATTCGTGCTTTGGTTCAATTTTCTGGCTGGATTTATCTATTTGCTAGGCGCTTTGGCGCTCTATAAATCCACAATCTGGGCACAACGAATTGCCTGGTTGCTTGGCTTATCTACACTATTGGTGTTCGTTGTTCTGATACTAGTGGCACTTAGTGGAACGCCGTTTGAATGGCGAACGGTCGGCGCAATGACCATACGCAGTGCATTCTGGTTAACTGTAGCTTTCGCGCTTTCCAAAACCGCATAAGCCAGCCAATGGGTGCCTCACCCGCGCCCAAATAACTTGGCAAGACAGGCACTTTTGATTGGGATCAAAGGTATTCCTCTCGGCCATCGCTCTCGCTGCTACAGTCCTATTCTGGCTGTAAATCAATGAGTCTGGAGCCTACGGAACCGTAGAAGGCTAAACGGCTAAGATTGCGCATTTATCAACGATGTAGCCAGAGAAACCGGTTACGAAACGAAGCTGATCAACGCCGGCGGTCACCCCCGCTGGTCGTGGTTTCTTGGCTCGTAGCCTATCGAAACGGGACGTTGGCAAATCTGAAATGGTGGCTTGCCGGAAGCACTGCGATCACCGTGTTGGCATGGGTCAACGTGTTCAATGAGGCTCAAATCAACGATTATCTAATCATGCAGATGTGAGACAATGACAAAACAAACTGTGGTGCTGGATAGCACTTTGACCTGCCCTCGGTGTGGGCACGTTGAAACCGAGAAAATGCCAACTGACTCGTGCCAGTGGTTTTATGAATGCAAATCATGCAAGGCAGTCTTGAAACCGTTAGAAGGCGATTGCTGTGTTTTTTGTTCCTACGCAACTGTCCCGTGCCCGCCAATTCAGTCAGGTGACTGCTGTTGTGGATAAGCGGGCCGCAACCGCAACATCCGAGAAAGGTGTTGATTGTCCGCATTGGCTCGTCGGCCAAAGTTTGCAAAGTCTGGTTTCTGCGCATCGCGACCATCAAACTCGCACAACTCTGAGCCAGTGCTGAGCCTCCCCAACTGAACTGGTCCCCCGTTATGTATAGGAAACGGAGGACCTAGAATGGCAAACAAGAGACCGAAGCCGGAAGAGATTGTCTCGAAGTTACGGCAAGTTGAA
>NZ_JBXWOJ010000023.1:0-27722 GCF_059610805.1 Ruegeria sp. CDSC025
ATCATATACCGTTACGCCGCTGACAGAGTGCTGTGATGCGATGTCCCAGGTTTGGGCAATGCTGTATTTTGGAACTGCAACAAAGGCCACTAAAGTGCAAATGATCGCAATTACAACCGAATTGGATACGGGCATTATCGATAACCTTAAGGTGACTGAGCATGTTGAAGCCCAATGTTATTACATGGTTCGCATGTGTGAACCTGACGCTATTCGAATATATTGATGGGTGATGTTTTTTTTAGAAACATATCGAACAGAGCGCAGATTTACTTAATATGCTGCACATAAGACGGCACTCATTTACACAACCCCGCTTTTCAACCATGCAGAGTAGAGAACTAGTAGGACAGTCCTCACAACTCCGGTTGCTCAAAAACATAAAGCCGCGATTTCTTGGCGTCGTCTGTCAGGATATAGAGAAGCCCTTTGGTCTCATCGAGAGCGATCCCTTCGGGATGTTTAACTTCCTTTTGTTTGGCATCTTCTGTGAACGTCAAACTGATAGATTTTACGGACTTGGACTCTGGATTGTAGACGAAAATTTGACGGCCTTTGTCACTTACAATCCAAAGAGAACGTGAAGACGGGGACCATGCTAGGCCGCTCAAATCCAGTTCATCGTTATCTACACGCTCGGAGATAAAACCTGCATCGCGGGCTAAAGGAATCATCTCAACGATTTCATCTAGCTCTGGTGATACGACCATTAACAACCTTGGTTGTCCCTCAATGCCAACGAAGACCCGCCCGGATTCCGGGTCAACGGCGATACCTTCGGGTCCCTTATTCAAAGGGTTGCCGACGAGTAATTCAGCGGCGGTCGGGTAACCTTTAAGAGATGCGAGAGGTATTGTCGTCAGTTGAATGGGGTCAGTTGGGTGAACGACTAGGATTGATCGGTCAGTTTCTTGAAGCACCAAAACAGACCCATCTTTTCGAGGTGCAACACCCTCCAAATCTGATCCTGCCAATGCTGGCAACTTGAAAGAGTTTCCTAATACCCCGTCGACTCCGAGTAGGTGCAGTTTAGGTTCGGCATCACTTACAGACCACAAGAAGCCTTCAGTGTTAGACATTGCCAAACCGGAAGGCTCTGAAAATCCCTCTGATTTGTCTGCCACCTTGAATTTATCGACCAGAACCAAACCAGCACTTTCGGCGTAGGCAAAATCGGTCCAAGGCAAGAAGGCTGCCGCAACCAAGCTGGCCGTAAAAGCGAGTCGTCTAAGTTTGCAGAAACACCGTGAAATTGTAGGTTTTGACGGAAACACTTTGTTTTCTGCCATTCAATTTTCTCGCGCTTGGACCATATCCTTGTATCAGCGTTCGTATCACAGTCCGGACGCGATGTCCGAAGAATGCACGGTAATCTCTTTACCTGATCCCGCCTGTTGCGATTGAATTGAATAGGGCACGATGTGCCTTTGGTGAAGCGTAAGCCTTTGGCGTGAGCAGGAAGGAAGACAAGTTGAATACGACCCTCACATTTGTGACCGTGTTGTTGATGCTGCTGTTGCCAGGTGCTGCGGTGTCACAAGTCGACCCTGCGACGATGCTGGCCGGGGCTTCGGAATCGGAAATTCTCATCGAACGCCAGTGGACGCAGTTTCGTGGCAAACAGGAACTGTATTTCTTTACTCTCGATGTGATCGTCACGATCATTCTGGCTGGCTTGATCGTCTATCATCCGGTGAGACGTAAAGCCCGTAGAAGTGTCAGCGATATCGTCATGCCGCGACTGTTCTTCCTTTATGCGCTTGTCGGCATGGCGGTTGGGTTTCTGGTCGTACAGCACGGATCGATGATCGGGTTCGTGATTTTTGGAATAGGAGCTCTGTTAAGGTTCCGATCAAATATGGATGACCCGGTCGACACGGTGGAAATGATTATAGTCACCGTGCTTGGGCTGGCGGTAGGGCTGGGCTTACCCTTGATGGCCACACTGGTGGCGGTTGTATGTTGGTGTTTCATTTGGCTCGGTGGGCGAAACAAGGGCGTGGAAATTTCGCTCAAGGCTTCAAACGAAGAGCACTCATTGAAAGTCAGCGGGGACATTGAAGCCATGGCCGCAGACGCTGGCTGGAAGCTGGTCAGAAAACACCACGTCCCCGGAAAGTCTCGCGTCTCATTGCTTTTCATCACCTCGGGAGGGCTTTCAGAAGCCCGGATAGAAGAGATGATAAACGATCTGGTCCCTGATAAAGTTGAGCTGAAACTCAACCTCTAGTCATTTCACAAGGTCCAAACGTTTCAACACTGCATTCGGGGATCTGATCTCTTCCGGAAGCGACTTGAAATTTACCGACCTTTCGAAGTCAGGTCCTCGATATACTGCTATCCCAAATTTTCCGTTTGGCTGGAACGTAACATGAGTGAAGCTGTGAGGTGATCTGGCTTTTGATCCGATAAGCCGTCGCGGGCCACCTCCCAAACAAGCTTGGGAGACGTAAGTAACACCATCTTTCCAACCCGGATAGAAGGCATGATGGTGGCCTGACAGATGCAGAACCACACCGCTATCCAAATAGATTTTTTCAAGTGTTGGGTCACCGATGATTTCGCGTTCACGCTTGATCGCGAAGGGCCAAAGTGGGAGGTGACTGAAAGTGACAATCGGGTCTCCACTTGTACCCAGTTCCACAAGTCGGTCCTGCTGATCGCCGGACAGCGGCCCTAGGGTCGTAGCATCCAGAGACGCAAACGTAATGCCTTGCATCTCAAATGCGTAGAAGAACGGGTAGTCATCTGAAACCAGGAAGTCGACGTCTGGCTTTCTCGGCGTCCATTCCTCTGCGTATATTTTTCTTTCATGCTCGAACCCTCGGTAAGCGGAGGCGTCATGGTTTCCCGGCGTGACCGCAAACGGAATTCCGGCAGCCGTTAAAGGATCTGATACCGCCTCATGAAACGCTTTCCACATTTCCCTGACCTGTTTGTCGGACAAGTTGGGAATGCGCTGTCCCGCAACCATATCTCCGGTCGAAATAACCAGATCTGGATCAATCTCGACTATCCGCTCAATCGCCTTGTCGACGCGGGCATCGTATTTTACCGAACCGTAGCTTCCGTTCAGATCCGATATGACGATGACATCCAATGCCGCGGCCTTGCAGGCTAGCAGAGCTGTCCAAATGCACGCCGCAAAAAGGGTAGAAAGGTTACGGGTCACTACAGTCTAAGGCCTCTTGCTCGGCGTCGCTTGTCAGAAAAAATGCGGCGGGATCCAAATCGAATATCAATTCACCATTTGAACAATTGCTCTGGAGGATGGACGTTGCCAGCGCGGTATTTTTGACGACTTGTGCAATCTGACTGTCTGACAGCCCAAGGCTTTGCGACAGCCAGTTATAAACCGGGCCTTGAGTTTGAAGCTCACTATTCAGCGCAACCAAGCGTCGGTATGTGCTTGGAGAGAAATGCCGCATTTTCTCTAGCATTTGAGTAGATTTCGCGAAGTTGGCATACTCAACCCGCCCACCAGCATCGTTGTCGTTTAGATTGCTGCGACGGATCAATAATGCGTCGGCGGGAACGTCTCCATCGTTTGGCTGATGGTGCTTGGCCTTCCTATGCTTCAGGTCTCCGTCTTCGACCCAATACCAATAGGGTGTGAAGTCTATGTTTCCTACGCGGTCCTGCTGGCTAAAGATGAAATCTAGGAGAACAATCTCGGTAAGTTCTTGCATCCAAAATGCCATCTGTTGGTCGCTGACATCGGGGCCGAGATCCTTGTTGATCATCCGGTCTCTTCGACCTTCTCTGACGCCCTCTGCGATTGCCTCTGACAATGGTTTTGAAGACCGCAAAGCTAAGAAAGCGGGCGTTTCCTGAAAATCGCGGTTCTGACCTTTCCCCCAACCAGATTTACGGGTGCCGTTGATTTCCGAGCCGTATCGATGCCCAGGGCTATCAAGCAGCACGCCGTATATTTGCGTTCGATCCGATGTGAACAGATCATCTGTCGGTTGGTATGAGTTCGGGTCGGCATCCGCAGCTGCGAAGACCCGCCAGCCTTCATGGTTCATGCGCCCGCCATGAGAGCCGCCAGAAATCGCAAGGCCAGGCTCTGCGACCTCGGAAAAATGCGCCTGGGCGTCCATGCTACGCCAAACGGCGACTGGAACTTTGACAGTCGTGTCGAAATATCTGGAGAAATGATAGTAAAGCAGCGACGAGGTTGAAAACGTTCCACTGGTGCCCTTTTGGTTCATGGTGGACTTGAACTTAGCCACCCTGTCCTTGGCCAGATCTTTTGCTGCCTTCCCCTCTTTGCAAGCGTTTCTCTCGAATTCGGAACGGTTCCCCGTGTAGGGTCCTTCCGAAATATCGTAGACGGCCATTCCTGGGCTGGTGCTCCACGTTTTTGGGCAAATCGCAATTTCGGAGGCATAGAAATCGATCTCGCAATAGGTTGTTTCTTCCTCAAGATCGCTGTTCTTATACTCGCCCATTGGAATTTTTTCGATCCGAATACAGCGTTCAGTAATGCCGTTGGGACTATCAAATGTCGTGGCTTCACCTAGAACATCGTCGTTCGCCCATAAGACGGTGGGTGCAATGAAAGCAAGTGACCCCAGAAGGTTGAACTTCATTTGGATAGTCCTCCCAATATCATTTGGGGCAAATCGCTGCCTGTTGTTCGGTGGAGATTTTCAACTTGGGGTCGACGCTGAAGTTGGAGAATTTTGAGTCAATCCACTGGTCGCACCCGCCTGAACATGGGGCCCCGTTTCGGGCATCATTCCAATATTCCTTGGCCCTTTCTTCCGTCCAACCACAAAACTGAACGAGCGCCATTGCCGACAATGCTCCCGAGGAATGAACACCCCACATGCAGTGCACCAGGACAGGGCCTTTTCCAGGGTTTTGAATCACCTCGTGTATGGAAGCCATGACAGCACTGGGTCGGGAGGATCTGGCACTTTGATAGTCAAAGGATCCGTTTCCACAACTGGTGCGACCGTATTCAGTGTTTTTGCCAAAGTCGGCATAAAACCCGGTTGAAAACCCTTCACCGCACAGAGTTTCGCGTTGACCCTCACTTAGGCCAGTTCGATCCTTGTCGCCACCCTTGAAACCGGATCGATACAACACTCCGCTTAAGACTGGGCGAAAGAAATCGACACCATCAACGCCTCCGTCACCACCCTTTGACAGCATTTGACTGTTGCTTGGACCGCCATTTCGACTGGTCACGTCAGAATTCGCAGTGGTTGCGAGAACACCAATGAATATGAGGGACGCCAAAAACCGCATGCCATCTCCTTTCTATACTTGAACCTTTGATGCTCAAACTCTTGCGACCTGATAGTCTCTCGGAAAGGCTAGTTCACGACAACCATATCAAGTGGGCAGTTAGCTTTCCGCTGTGAAACTTTAAATGGGCCACACCAGATTGATGATAACGACGACTACGAAGTAAGCTAGAACAACTTTCCAGTTCCATTGGTGCTTGTTTTCTTCATTGATCACGCCAGCGGATTTCAATGCCAGGTTAGTGATGATTAAGGCGACAACGATGACCGCCGCGTGTGCCAGGTCGAATTGCAAGTTTGAACACCTTCTTTCAGATTTGGGATTGATGGAAGTCTGTCAGCAGTCACCTGATGGCAGCATAGCTACATCTGAGTACCTTCCCTCGGAGGTCGTGATCCGAGCGCATGCACCGGTATCCTTGTTAAACCAGTACGAGGTTAGCCCCTCGCTTCGGATGAGTTCAAACCCGAGACTTTGAATACCCATTTCAGCTTGGCCCGCTCTTGCCCCCTCAAATGACGAAAGATCGCTAGAGCTGCCCACAGTTGGTGCACTTGCATCCACTGATCCGCCACTGTCGTCGCATGCTGCAAGCGCAGTAGTACACGCCGTGCCGATCACCAATAGGACCTTGGGTTTCATTTGTTTTTCCCTCTCTTTTTATACTTGCGTTCCAGGGTTTCTGATTGATCACCTATTCAATTCCGAAAATGACGTTGTAGTCGACGGAAGAGTTGCTGCGATTGATAACCTCCACAACATGATCACCAGATTGCCAAAGCTGTCCTCGATACTCCTTGTCCGCCGACATCAATCCCAACAGTTCAGAACCATCGGGGTTGCGAATAACGTAGTCCAAGGAGCCATTTCGCGGAGCAACGCGAACGTAAAGGAACTGTTCGCTTTTGGCACCGAGAACATATTGCTGTGACGCTCCGGGCGCGAGTTCACCAACGAGTTCGGCGCCGGTGGAACCACCATCGAATTTGACACGTTGGCTACCGGTAGAACCGGCGGCGCCTGCCACTGCTCCACCGCCATCATCCATCGCCTCGACAACCGCCATTTCGCCGATGTTTCCATCCTTGTACGCGATGCAGCGCCAAAGTGTTCCACCTGCGTCTCGCAGCATGACGAGCGTACCCGCCTCTGAGAACTCTGAGCTTTCAATCGTTCCGGATTGACCGTCTGGTCCACCAACCTGCCGCAAGTGGTCGATACACGCGTCGTCTGCTTCAGACATTGCAAACGAAGCCGTGCCTGCGATTGCGAACATCGGTGCGAGGAATTTAAGTACAGCGAATTTCATCAGATGGTCCCTTGCTGGCTAATCCTTAGAGTTTTGTTCCCTACAAAGCGGAACCTCACTTAGTTACTCGTAACTTTGACAGAAACTCGTCGCATGCCTGTGCGCTGCCGACGATCTCGCCTGTCGTTTCAATTCCTTGCAGTGACGCCATCTCGGAATTAACGCGATTGAGGATCTGATCCGCTTGCTCGGCGGTGATCAGATTCTCGGCTTGTGCTCCTTTCAATGTGGTGCAGACACCGGCGGACAAGCCAGTCGCAACGCCGACACCTATCGCGGCACCGCCACCCATGGTCATCGCCCCAACCACGCCGAGGGCGAGCCCGATCACAATACCCAAGATCACTTTTCCCATGTTTTCCTCCCTTTTGGTGAGAATAAGCGCGGCTTTCACTACCGGCGCAAACCATGTGCCCATCTGCAAATCAAGACCAGCGCTAACAGGTTGAGCACCGGTGCGAGCGCCGCGAACCACGGTTTGGCCGACTCTGAGATCGAGTCCGCTACAAGTATCCAAGGTAGTCCCAACGGCAGAAGGAACACCCCGGACAAAGGGTCTCTTTCCTGTCCCAACCAGCCAAATGTGCCCGTCAAGAATGCAATCAACGCCAACAGGTAAAGGATCGCGAATACAATGATAGTGGTTCTACAAACCAAGTCGAGCCTCAGCAAATCAAGCCAGTGCTACGCAGCCGTTTTCGGCTACGCAGCAGACTGGTCACAATGCGCCTTCGTCGCCCAGGAACTCGATACCAGCTGTCGTGCCATCACTGTAAGCAATGCAATTCCAAGGAGCACGATCCTCGCCAACGCCTACAGTGACCTGTGTCCCCGCCTCGCTAAACGCGGATGAGAGCACCACGACTTGCGAATTGTTCGTTGTGCTGGCTACATCTCGCAAACACGCCTGCTGAGCGGGTGTGAGTTCGGCGGACGCACTGGATGTACTCGTATCGTCGCAGGCCGCAAGCAGTGCGAAACAAGTTGCGCCCGCAATCATCACCATCTTTTTAGACATTTTCTTCTCCCTCTGGTTCCGTTGAAATTGGTGAAATTGGATGGCTTGTTTGAAGTTCTCGCGTCAGAGCAGGCTATGAAACATACTTCGGCCCTGTAACTTCCCTTCCCAACAACTTGTCGCGGGGGGTGGCGGGCGGAGCTATATTACTTTGACAACCGAGACCGCCGACAACGTGTGAAGGCTGAATGACGACAATGGCAGAAGCTCGAGCGAATTCTGGAGGTAGGCCGAGTACACTAAGTATAAGCATCGCGTCCTCCCAACGCTCAATCATTGTAAAGTGCCTTCCGACCGCCAGCACTCACTCCAGCGGCCGGTAGGGCCCGACAAGTCGGGCGACAGCGATCACAACGGAGGTAAAATGAAAGTTGTGTCAAATTCACATGTTTGAATCTAATTTTTAATAAATCAACATTTTTTCCGCGCGTAAACTTCATTACGCTCTCGTACGATAGGCGTCTGCCCTCAAACAAAAAGGTAGGTGGGAGCACCCATGAGGGCGAATGTGTTCTTTTGGGTCGGCGAGGCGTTCTGAGGTCGCGCAGAAACCAAGAAAGGATTGAAAATGGGTTTTGTTGAATCCGTTAAGACGTGTTTCTCGAAATACTTCCAGTTCTCCGGTCGGGCTATGCGCTCAGAATACTGGTGGTTCTTCTTGTTTGTGGTTCTCGTGAGTGCTGCTTTAGCTGTGGTGGATGCGATCATATTCGGGACCAACCCAGAAACAGGGCAAGGATCTCGAGTTCTGTCCTCTGTTTTCCAACTGGCCGTTATCATCCCTATGCTGGCCGCCGGTTGGCGGAGGTTGCATGATACAGGGCGACCTGGCTGGTACTTGCTGCTGCCGATGGCGCTCAGCATTACAACGCTTTTTGTTATGCTGGGTGGCGTGGCGTTCTTCTCGGCATTGGAGCAAGGGGCCGAAAACCCCGATGCATTGCGAGGACCCGCGGCAGTTTTGGGCGTGACCGGTATTGTTGTTGTCTCAATTCTTCAATTGGTTCTGTCCATCCTGATGATCTGGTGGCTGACGCGACCTTCTCAAGAAGGCGCAAACGAATACGGCGCACCTGTTTCCTGACCTGGTTGCGCAGGCAGCGGGTCAGAATCTCTGCTGAATGACAGTTCGATTCTTAATACCAGGGAGAGAGACAATGAGTTTCAAGCTGATTCCCATTGGAACGCTACTGATGGCTATGGCGACCACAGCATCAGCAGAATGGTCGTTCAGTTCCGGGCCTAATCCTAACGCTTTTATTCAAACCGGAAACATGACGCTGGAACTTCAGTGTAATCGTATCCGGTTTGCTCCGGCTGGATATGAGGATAGCCAGGACATCGTGGAAAAGCAGGGGCTCTCCATTCGATTTTTGAAGAACGGCACCACCGAAGTTGGCGCATTTCAGGTTGGCGCCGAAAACGCTGCCTTGCAGATCGTCGACAATTATCCTGTCGAGGTCAATTTCAATAGTCAGGAGGATTATGGTTTTGTACTGGACCAACTTGCGGCCAATGCTTCAGTTAATCTGTCGATGATTGATCAAGATGTCAGCTACGGAATCTTTGACTTGAAAGGTTCCAGTGCTGCAATTCGGTCGCTTCGTTCAGTCTGCGATTCAGGTGCGAGCCAGGGGGCCTCCTACGAACCCCCAGAAGGTATCGTCTATTGTGGTGGCGGAGCGGTAGAGCGAGTCATCGAACCCGTAATTTTGGATAACCCGGAGGGAGAATGGGACGCGCGAGTAACGGTCAACGGCGAGTCGATCAGAGCCATGACGGCCTACAGTTACTTCGGAAACTATGAGCCGCCGGCCGGATTTGTCGTCGCCCTGCTTGGGGAAGACAGGTCCGAGTTTCTGATTTTTAGCGAAGACTCGTCAAACTGGCTGGAATACGGGGACTACAGGTATGATCAGTGCAATTGATGCCACCCTCCAACCGGCTTCCCAATTAGTGGGCCTGTTGAAAGGGTTGGTTTCCGGGATTGTGCTGGTTTCGAGCCCAGTATGGACCTCACCAGCTGTCGCGGCTGATGTTTCGCAACTTCCAACTGGTTTGCGGGCTAAGGTTGATCTGGCAGAACAAGCCTGCGCAGAGTTCAACGACGGTCAGTTTGACTTAGATTGGGGTGCGGTTGAGAGGGTCGATCTCGACGGAGATCTACAACCCGACTGGGTTCTGAATGAATCTGGATTCGCGTGTTCGAGTGCTGCATCTCTTTATTGCGGAACTGGTGGATGCATGTCGCACTTCTTGATTGAAGAGGAAGTTCACTCCTTGCTCAATCGAGGCTGGACGGTCGTCGAATTCGGGCGTCAACGCATTGTCCTTGCAGATGTCCACGGAACTAATTGTGACGGAATAAACCCGACGCCTTGCGCAACAGCCAGTGTTTGGGATGCGGAAGCAAAGACGTGGCGCTCGTCTGCTGGTGATTGGGAGTAAACTGTAATTGGGCACCGCATATAAGCCTGAGAGCCTGTATGTTCGGGTTCCTCAGTGGCATGCAAACCTGTTGGCAAACTTCCAAGCTTTTCTTTTATGAAATCAATGTCAGAAACGCAGCGTTATGAGCGTACCCACATCCGGTCTCGGAAATTGCAACGTCTTGTTACGAAGGTCCGCTTTGGGCTGAATGCGCGCAATCTCTAAGCTTTCGCGATCACAACTTAGAAAATAGACGCCTATCTATCGAGGTCGAAAAATGCACCAGAACATTGTCCAGCCCCTCAACATCATCGATCTTGTTTATCCAATACACATGGACATGAGAGCTACTAGCTTGAGTCTTGGTTTTCCTTACGAAGCCATTATTGATCAAAACAGCTTCGTCTGCTCCATCAAGAATTATGTTTGACGAGATGAAATTATGCTTGTGGCCTCGGTTTATGCCTCCAATTTTTACGCCTTTATAGATGATGGCGATCTGCATTTTCCCGCTTTGAAATTCAAAAGTGCCTGCATGATGCTGGTGCAGCACATAGGCCCGCATATCTGCGTACAACTCAGTAACGGCATCTTCAAGGGGAACCCCATTTTTTCTAAATGACTGGACTCCGCCGCCAATGAGTATGCCAGCCTCCACACGTTTCCCAAGCAACTCTTGTTCTGATATTCCCGATGCAGTCATGATCTCCGGATAGTCACATTCAGGTATTGCGAGAGTTCGAACCTTGTTACCTTTGGCATAAATATCAGTCTTGTCTGGGATTTCGTTTGCCACTACCCATCCTTGCACGATGTCAGCACCTTGTAGCTTAAAGTCCTCTACGTAACGGGTAACTTGATCAACCGCGTCAGGCTTCGCCTTGTCTTTCTTCACCTCAATCACGTGCTTTGTGCTGTCTCGATGTTGCAGCAACATATCGATACGCCCACTTGGAAGTGTTAGTTGCTGGGCGACAAGCGAGTATCCGTCGCCAAAAACATGAGTGACGGATCGAGACAAAAGGATTTCAAAGTACCGCTCGCTTGCCATTTATGCTCTTCTATACCGAAGGTGGTCTGATCTGTGCGCAAAGCTGCGTCGCCTTAAGATTGACCAAAACCATATGGTAATGGTTGCAATGCAACAAGACGAAGCGCCTTACCGCCTCCCAAAAACCACCGTTTGGTGAATGGTTCGTCGAACCGGGCATTGGCGCAACCGCAGCGAACGTCATCTTTGTCCGCAATCCGTAAGTTCGACCAGCGTCGAAGTATGCGCCTGCAGCGAATGTCCGGTAAGCGGGCTGCGAGCCCAGCATCTTGAAGGTAGTCCGAAGGTCCGGAAAGGGCCGCAGAAAACATCTGACCCTTTTGTTACAACCTACCGGATCCTCAAAACCTCTCTCGGACTGATGCCCAGAGTTTGACGGAACATGTAGCTGAACGCACTCGTAGACTCGTATCCCATGTCGAAGGCAACCGAGGTTACGCTCTCACCCGACGCAAGCAGCGCTACGGCATGCAAGACCCGTGCATGTCGCAACCACTTCGAGGGCGGCATGCCTGTTTCGGCGATGAACCGTCGTTCGATGGTCTTTCTGCTCGCAGAGACGTCTGACAACCAGGCTTCGACCGAACGAATGCTGCCTGGGTCGTCGAGCGCATCTCGCGCGACATCGTGAAGCCGTGCATCTTTCGGCAAAGCAAGTGAGAGCGGCACGTCCTTCGCGGCGAGTAGCTCCTGTCGAAGCAAGGTATGCAGCGCTGTGTTGTGCTTGGTTGTTCGCGTGCTTGTAGCTTCCGGCATCGCTGCAACAAACAACGCATCCAGAAGCGGCGTCATACCCACGACTCGGCAATCTGGACCAAGCCACTCTGCCTCATCGCGATTGACATCGACATAGTGCATGACGTTGTTCGCCCCATAGCGCATCCAGTGTTCTTTGTCCGGGGGAATCCAGATCGCCATGGCCGGACTGAGCAGCAGGACCCGGCCCGGGGTTCCGACATACATCGACCCTGAGGCTGCGGAGATGAGTTGACCAAAATCGTGGGAATGCCATTCGTAGCTTTCACCTGACGCTGGCTCAATCGTTTCCCCAAGATAGCGGGGGCGGTCAGATGTAGTCGGTTTGCTGTACATCAATGACGAATCCTCGATAACTGTCGTCTTCCTGTCGACAGACAGACATATCACCCTTCGCTATCAATCGCCAATCAGCCGGGCACGGTGCCCAATGTTTCGCACTCGATGGGTTATCCACCATGACAGAACGATCCCTAATGGCCTGGTTCGCCGCAGGACACTTCGCCATCGACTGGCCAATTGCAGCGCTGTGGTTGATTGTGCCGGCTGCCGGCCTGTCGATGAACCTTTCTCCCGCCGAGGTCGGTCTACTTTTCACGCTGTTCAGCGTTGGTGGTGCTTTGGCATATCTGCCAGCAGGCCTCATCGCAGATCGGGTTTCGAACCGCAGTCGCCTTCTTGTCGGCACTTTTCTCTGGGTCGTTGTGGGATATGTTCTCGCAGCAGTGGCGCCAGGATTTTGGAGCCTTGCAATCCTTCTGGCGCTCGCTGGGATGGGCAACGCGGCCTGGCATCCGATCGCAACTGGAATATTGACGAGCACCAATAAGGCGACACGCGCTCGCGCTTTGGGAATGCATGCGGTTGGAGGGTCGTTTGCGGAGGTCTTCGCGCCACTGTCGGTCGGGTTGCTTCTGTCGGCCCTCGATTGGCGCGGTGCCCTGGCCCTGTCGGTGCTTCCAACCGTTTTGGTTGGCGTGTGCTTCTTATGGGTCGTGCGAGCGGTTCCCGTATCCAAATCTCCACGTATCAATCGTAAGGACCTCGTGCTGCTTTTGAAGGCATGGCGCGGTCGGAAGGGTGTCCGCCTCGTTGCCATGGTCTCACTCTACAACATGGCACTGATCGCTCTACTGAGTATGATCCCTCTTTATCTGGCGACGGTTCACACCCTGTCTCCGGGGGAAATCGGGATCATCTTCGCTGTCATGCTTATTGTAGGGGCACTGGCTCAGCCTTGGGTTGGAGCAATTTCCGACAAGGTCGGCCGCATTCCGGTCCTCGCAACTGGAAACGGGTTTGCTGCCTTGGCCATTGGGATACTGGTTCTCGAGCCCCCGTTCTGGTTCATAATAGCGGCGATGGCTTTTGGGGTCGCTTCGCTGGACGCTGTACGAGCGGTAATGCTCGCAGCGATGGTTGATCACTCGGATCGTAATGAAAGCACGACCCTCGGTTTCGCTTTCACTTTGCTGGATGGCATAGGTGCATTTGGCGCGGTTCTGGCCGGGGTTGCCGCTGGCAGTTCCTGGGGTGCCATGTTTGGCCTTTCTGCGGGACTTGCTGGCGGCGCAGCCATTCTTGCCATCAGCAGTCTGCGCGGTTCAGCACGACCCAATGATCTTCAGTCAATTGATCCGCTTGGTGGAGAACGCATGACAATCGAAGAGGCCAAAGCCGAACATGCGCGGCGATACTGGTTTCTCTAACCACATGCGCGAACGGCCGCGAGTAAATGCGCCAAGCGACGAATAGGAAAAAATCACAAGGATGCTGAAGGATGATTGCCTACATCACACTCGGTGCCGATGACATGACGCGTGCGGAACGCTTCTACTCTGCGTTTCTGCCGGATCTCGGATATCAGCTGGAACACTATCACGGTGATCTGAGCTATGCGCTTCCGACAAAGCCAGGACAAGCGCCAAATCTGCCTGAGTTATATGTCAAATCCCCTTTTGACGGGCAGCCCGCATCAACGGGAAATGGCACGATGGTCGCATTCGAGGCGCGCAACCAACAACAGGTCCGCGATCTTCATGCCGCTGCACTTGAGGCAGGTGGAAGAGACGATGGAGCGCCAGGATTCAGAAAGGCCTACGGTCCGAACTTTTTTGTCGCCTACCTGCGCGATCCTCAAGGCAACAAGATTGCACTATTCTCCAGCGATCAGAGCGAACCAGGCAGAGACGGATGACGGAAGCCGTCTCGTTGGGCAGACCAAACAAAGATGGGCTTGGTATTGGTCGCATCGTTTGCTATTTCTTTCGCACGGTCGGCAGACACCGAGGCGTCGCTGCTCCTTCGGGAGAGCTAAACCTGCCAAGAGGTCTAAACGGCATTGCATTCACTAACACAGTTGAGAGCGCCGCTTCGTCAAGCCAGCGACCGACGATCCAGCATCGGCGCTTGATGTGGAAGTCCCATGCCTAAAATCCCCCTGCCGCTACACGCGGACGACTTGACCTTGTTTGTGCGATCCCTCGCCAAGCAACTCGGCGACGCAAGTCCACCGCACCTCGTGCTTATGAATATGGCTGCGCGTGCCGCAGGTTTTCAAAACGTCCAACACATGCGATCGATCCACGCCGCTGGCCAAAGACTTGCCCGCGCAACAAACCCGCCGCCCGTTGATGCGCGTGCCGTAAAGCGCGCCTTGCATCAATTCGATGCAAATGGTCGTCTCGTTCGCTGGCCGTCCAAGCGCAACGTGCAAACGCTTGCTCTCTGGGCGCTCTGGGCGAGATTTCCACCGGTACGGTCGATGATGGAGCAGGACGTCAATGAGCGTCTGAATCTCGAACACATCTTCAAGGACCCAGCAACCCTGCGGCGCACTATGATTTCTGCGGGGCTTCTGACGCGTCAAAACGATGGCACTGACTACCGACGCGTCGAACAGGAGCCGCCAGTTGAGGCGAAAGCTCTCATTCAAGCACTGAACGTGCGCCGCCGAAACCGTACGCCAAAAGCAGAGGAGGTCGGCCATGCATAGAGGATCTTGCCTTTGTGGTGCCATAAAGATCGTCGTCGAAGGTGACCTGCCACGCCCCACCGCGTGCCACTGCCAGCAATGTCGCAAGCACTCTGGTCATTTCGAGGCTTCCATAGACATTCCCCGTACGGCACTTCGGATCGAAGGCGAGGATGCAGTGCGCTGGTACCAATCTTCTGAAAATGTGCGACGGGGCTTCTGCGGCACCTGTGGATCAACACTGTTCTGGGATCCGATCCACCATGACTGGACGGCTGTGGCCATGGGCATGTTCGATGGAGCAACGCATACGTCTCTCGCGATGCATATCTTTGTGTCCGAGAAAGGGGACTACTACGAGATCGCAGACGGCCTTCCTCAGAACGAGCGGTAGCGCGACGCAGAATTGGTCTTGGGACAAAGTGATGGGACAAAAGCTGATTTTGCTGACAGGCTGTTCTGGTGGGGGAAAGTCAACTTTGCTTCAGGCCCTCGGCAAATGTGGGCACACTACGGTGCCAGAGCCTGGTCGACGGATCGTTGCAGATGAACTGGCCCGGGCGAGTCACGCTTTGCCGTGGGTGAACATGCACGCATTCGCCTTGCGAGCCGTTGAGGTTGCAAGGACCGACTTGCACGCAGCGTGTGAGTCAGAAGGTTGGGTCTTTTTTGATCGCGGCTTAGTTGATGCTGCGGTTGCCTTAGCGAGTTCTGGTGGACCGGACCTATCAGAAACACTCGGAACATCGCGGCAATACGCAAAGCATGTTTTCGTAGCCCCTCCATGGAAAGATCTTTTCACGCAGGACGCTGAGCGCAGGCACGACTTCAGTGAAGCACTTCAGGAGCATCGCCGTATTGTGCGCGCATTAGATACCCTTGGCTACTTGAGAACGGAGCTGCCAAGAGTATCAGTGCAACAGCGCGTTGAATTCGTTCTGAGCATGTGTGCTGCAGCTTAAGCCAGTGGCCCGCTTCTAAGTCGTCATGCTCTCGACTTTGCACCCGCAGCGAATGGCGGCAATGCGGGCTGCGACCGCAGCTTCGGCGGCGGGCAACGAAGGTCTCTTATGGGCCGTTCTCGTAGGCTCAATCGCTAGATATTGCACTTGCAACAGCGTTGGTACTGATCCCAATAAAGTGATTTCGCTACCGCGAACGAACGGCGGCTCCCGTTTGAGGTCAACCAATTGATCCGTTTCTTGCGCTTTCACCTCAAGTAGCTCAACACCCGCAAGAACCGGGTCGCGATTCACTCGCATCATTCCTTAGGTGATTGGCATGTAATTTCAAAAAGGCATGACCATGGAACTTAAAGACAAAACCATCATCATTACCGGCGCGAGCAGCGGAATCGGTGCTGCAGCAGCGCTTCTGTTTGCCTCGGAAGGGGCGAATGTTGTGTTAGGTGCCCGCAGGGAAGCTCAGCTAAACACACTCGTCGGGCAGATTACCCAAAGCAACGGGCGCGCCGTTTACCTTGCGGGCGACGTGACGGACGAAACATATTCCAGGGATCTTGTTGATCTGGCGAAACGGCAGTTTGGCGGCCTTGATGGCGCATTTAACAATGCGGGCATTATGGGCGAGATGGGTCCAATTCACGAAATGGAGTCCGGCAACTGGCAGTCGGTTCTTGCTACAAACCTCAACAGTGCATTTTTTGCGGCCAAAGCGCAGATTCCGGCAATGGAGGAACGCGGTGGCGGGTCTATTGTATTCACCGGAACTTTTGTTGGTGTCAGCAATGGGGGAATGCCCGGCATGGGGGCTTATGCCGCATCAAAGGCTGGACTGATTGGGCTCGTACAGTCTTTGGCATCTGATCATGCGGCCAAGAGGGTCCGTATCAACACTATTTTGCCGGGTGGTACTAAAACTGACATGGCCGGCGATGATCCTGCGACGCACGACTTTATTGCCAACTTGCATCCCCTGAAACGCATGGCGGAGCCAAAGGAGATTGCCCAATCTGCATTGTTCCTTCTGTCAGACCGGGCAAGCTTCGTGACGGGTTCTCCGGTCGCCGTTGACGGTGGTATGGCGACCCGCCTGCTTTAGATATCTGCCGTTGGTTGCTTCGTAACCAACGGCGGTCTCCATCCAGACAAGATAGATCGCCCAAAAATCCATATCGTGGTGAACGCCATCTTTGACGACTTTCTCCAGGGTATCGTCACCGCAGACTGAATATTCGGATTGGACTTTCGCTGCTCGTCGCCTTTTTGATCAGGTAGATGGCCTTTGTTGCGCAAATCGGAGTTTGAGCGCAGTTCCCCCTTCCCCGGACAGACTTATCCTATATCTGCGGCTCAACTGAGGATGATGCCGCGCTGCCTCCGAGGTCCGCTCTGAGCCCAAATCTGTCTAATGCTGCGGAACAGCCGAGCGTCCGCTTGCTTTCTGCATTCATCTCTACATGGGCCAGTCAAATGACCTCAAGCCAGCGTGGAATAAACCTCGGCAACTCGCTGAAAGGTCCAAAAGCAGGCGATAGCCGCACATCCACCGGCTAAGCCCACTCGTAGGGACATCCACAAACTGGAGTTCACGCGCCGACACATTATTAAGGCAGGCCAGAGCGCAAGAATAATGGCGACCTGGCCAAGCTCGACGCCAAGATTGAAAGCAAGCAAGCTCTGCCAGATGTTTGGGGATGTAACCTGTAGAATCTTGTGCAACACAAAACTAAACCCAAGCCCGTGCAAGAGGCCAATCAGCGTTGTCAGAAGCACCATCGTGACCTCAGAGCGCGCGCGGTCCTTAAAACTCATAAACGCCGCTGCGGCTGCAAAAATGATAGAAAGCGCAATCCCGGTTTCGACGGCAGGGACAAACCACGCGCCCGATGGTACAAACCCGAAAAACCCCAGCGACAGCGTTACGCTATGCCCAACGGTAAAACCGGTTGCACGCAGCAATAGCGCCCTGAGTGTCTGCGCTCCAATGACCAAACACACAACAAAAAGAACATGATCCAATCCTTCGAGGATATGTCGTATACCTTCCCAGACAAAACTCAGGAATCCTCCATACCCCTCTTGCTGAACTACCAATGGTTCAGTCATCAGGCCCCGAGATCGGAATATCTGCGGTGTGTCCGATGCGTAGTCGAGAATGAGGTTGGCCGTTTGGTCCTGATCGGGCAAGCCGGGGTCCAGCACGTTGGCAATACTGTACGATTGGACCGGGCCGTCAGTGTCATAATGCAGGACGAGATCGACAATTGTGTCACCAACAAAAAGCGGTGGCGTTAAGGCCGTTTCGGTGTCCACGGCCTGTTGAGCTTCGGCCAAAGTTGCAAATCCGGGCTCATTTCCAACGCGATGTAAGCGAACGGACTTAACTGTTCCCCTTAAGCGCTGATTGTCGACCAACAGATGCAACCCGCCTTCGGCCAAATGCCCCAGCCCTTTGGGATCGCTCATGACAGCCTGCAAGTCGACAAAGTGGACCAACTGACCGTCGCTCAAGGCATTGGTCGTGAATGGTGCAGCTTTCGGCAAGGCCTCACCATCCTGGTCACCGACCTTGTCTGCAACCAGATAAGGCATGGGCGTACGGATGTAGACACGCAGACTGTCTTCGGAATGCTCGACATGCGAAATTCGAACGTTGAGGTTAAGCAAAAAATGCGCCGAGGCTGATAGCGTCAGTGACAAGAGCACTCCGACAAACAGAGCGCCTAAAGCAAAAACCTGTGATCTTAAATACTTATGCATTTGGATCGCGAGCCTCGATTACAGTTAATCCATCCAGCTTCCAATGGCCTGACTCAGGTATGACCTCCGCCAGCACCCGAAACGTAACGGCGCGCATGTGGGCATGCCCCCAATGACCGCCTTGAGCTTTCACTGTCCATTTGGCCAGAGTGCTAAATCCACCCGGTTTGAGGGTAGGGTCAACGCGCTCTAAATTCAGGTCTCTAATTTCCGTAACTGTAGCAAGACTGCCTCCTGGCGTTCGGATCACGAGACCACGTTCAACCTCTGTTGCGATGTCACTCAGAGACGCTTCCGTTACAATGTGTGCCAGCTCTGCCTTTCTTGCTGCCGGCGAAGTTTCCAGGGTCACCGTGTTCAAGTTTTCGACCATCGAGCGCAGTATATCTTCTGCAACCTGTGGCTCAGGGGGCTCAGACTTCTTCCAAGGCAAATCCGGCAAATATCCCGAGAATGCGACAGTTGCCGAAGCAGCGGCAATCATGGTTACGCAACTGGCACGCCTTACAACTTTGCCTCTGCACAGTAGGAAAAGACCAAGTGAGACAGCGCTGATAGTCCCGGTGACCAAAGCGGCTACCAGTTGCTGCCGTGTCTGCCCCTCAACTGGAATCTGAATGACAGATGTTTTTTCGTATTGGAGCAAGTGGTTCTGCCAGTGGAACTGTGGATCCGTTGGTGTCACAGCCCCAAAGAACGGCCCGGCGATATCGTTGGAAATAGTCGCGACGCGGGTAATTTCTTCGTCAAACATATCCCATGTGACGGTCACCTGATCGGGAAGGTCCGACGAAGAGAAGGAAAGGATAGCTCCAATAAACGCATTGTTCACGGACACTTCCTTTCCAGGCTCGACAACCTGAAAACCCTGCGATGTTAGTTCCAGGAGCTTTGCTGTTGCGTTTGACGGTTGTACTGATTTGCCATCAATGGTCACCGGGTTACGTGAAGCCAGGAAGGACGCCGCCTGGTTTACGATCAAAGCGCTACGCTGTGGCGAAAGTGTTTGCCCCACTTCGGTGGTTTCACCAATCCAAGGCGCCAGTTCACGCAAGCGGATCAACGTCTCATGCCGAACTTCACGAGGTTCGAAATAAAGAAATGTTGATGTCCCGTCCTGCGCTTTCCGATTCAGGCTTTCAGCAGAAAATCGGGTTTCCCAAGGGTCAGGCCAGGAAATCTTTAACTCTGCCGGCTTTGACAAGAAGCTGAAATCCGTGACCGGAACCTCTCGGTCAAAAACCTGCATCCCGATTGTCGCCAGTGGTTCGCCATCCCGCGATGGAGGCACAATAGTCAGCTCCTTGGGAACTGAGTTCTGAAACGGAAAGAACACTTCCACGAATAAAACGCGCGGATCTTTTGGCGGGCTGGGAACAATTTGACCCGAGAAGGGATCACGCTGACCTGCGAGCGGCGAGGCCCGGTCTATGCGCTTTCGGTATTCTATCTTTCTGATTTCAGCGTGTAGGGCCTGTCCGTCCCTTCCAACAATCGACAGCGCCCGACTTTCGGCTTGGGCAGAACTTTGTTCAATCTCTGGCTCACCTTCGACGAAATCGGATGACAATCCGATTGGCAGCATATCCGCAAACAACGGAATATCTTCGACATAGACCTCAAGGTCGACGTAAACCCCATCATCTTTGACATGAAGGACAGCAATATTGGGTGCGACTTCCGAACCGTTTGTCAAAACGACATCTGCTGAAACGGCCTGTGCACCCGAGGCCATCACGCTCAGCATCAGGAATAGTCGGCACAGATACCGCCAAATTAGAATTTTGTTCTCCCCTGAACGTTAATTTTCCGGCATTGGCGGTGGCGTGTAACCATCCCATTTGCCGGCTTGAACCTTTTCAGAAGGCTCTTTTTCTTTCGAACGCGGGGCATTGATGTACTCGTCGCTCACAGCTGGTGGCAACGCATAGTCGTCAACACTCGCTTCCCGAACAACGATTTGGTCCTTGGTTACGTTGATCACCTGAAGATCCCGTGCGAGCGTGAGTGGTCCATCGTAGGTCGAACGGACGCCTTCCAAAATCGCCTGATAATTTTCGGGTGAAAGAACAGAGTGATACCCCAGCGCCATGCGCGGTTCGACCGCGGACATCACTTTGCCAAAGGCCGCGGGTTCAGTGTGAACGCGCGTGGCAACATACGTAGCCTGTTTCATGTCCCAGCCAAAATAAGGGGCCAGCGCATCCGGTGGTAGAAAAGCCTCGTGAGAAGCGATGTCCGCGCCTTTGGCATATTCGACATACCATTTGTTCGGATACGTATCGCCACCAAAGACGTACTTCAGCCCATTCCATTCCAGAGAGTAGCTCACGGAACCATCAAGGCTGTGGATCGCTGGCCAGGACCGGATCGTGACATCGTTTTCCTGATAGACGATCTCGTTTTCCTGCATGTAGTCGAATTCGGTGACGTCTAGCTTTGCTCCATCGTCCGGCAGCGCGCCCGTTCGCGTGGCCAAGTCCCAGGCATAGGCTTTGGACATGCCTTCAACATAGGCTTTGGTGCCCAGTTCATCTTCCGATCCGGACGGGCCGAAGATGCGGAGCGGGGTATATCTGCCCGAAAGCCAACCCCCAACGTGGAGGCCCATGAAGTCTCCAACGTGATCAACATGTAAATGGCTGAAGAAGACCTTGTCGACCTTTGCAAAGTCCGGTCGCAGCGAAAACAGGTTTCCCGTTGCGCCAGTTCCTACATCAAACAGAAAGACGTCCCCATTCCCAAGTTCCACATAAAACGAAATAGAAACTGCGGCCTTGGTTTGGTTTGGCATCCCTGTACCCAATGCCGTGATACGCATTTCATCCGCGCCGAGGATTTCAGTGTTAGGAAAGTAAGACGCGGGATAAACACCGTTTTCGATTGCACTGGCACTCCGACCTGTCGGCAAGGCGTTTTGCGCCGTGGCTGTGCCAGCCAGTGTCATACCTAAGGCCATCAATGTGCCGGCTGCGGTTTTCATTAAGTTATTCATTGATCCCCCCCTTCAAAGCGAAGCCTCTTAAGAGAACACGAATTCGTGAACCCCTCATTCACCATAGACATCTCTACGGTAGAACCATAGACTGCTCTATGTCAAATGAAGAATGCTGCAATCTGAATGTCAGAATCTAACACTCGAAGCTCACCTAAAAACGCCGCGACCAAAGAAGACTGGATATTGCTGGCCTACAAAGTACTCAACGAGGGCGGCGTTTCCGCGATAAAGGTCGCGCCAATGGCAAAGCGACTGAACCTGACAAGCGGCAGCTTTTACTGGCATTTCAGGAACGTTCGTGAACTCTTGGATGAAGTGCTTAGATATTGGGAGCAGGAACTGACTGACAACGTGATCGCAAAAGCAACGACATTTGGCGGCCCCCCGGAAGAACGTATTCTTCTTCTCATGAAAAAGGTCATTGAAGAGGACGCCGCCTTGCCAGATCACGCCGTTTCAGTCTGGGCAAAAACCGATGAAAAAGTGCAAGAAGCGTATCAAAGAACCATCGGCAAACGCTTTCAGTTCGCCGCCTGGATGTTTGAACAGGCCGGTTTCTCGAAAGAAGAAGCGAAAGCGCGTGGAAGACTGATGGTCACTTCGCTAATGGGAGACTCTTCGACCGGTCTGAAAGCGCAAGGCGATTGGGAAAAGGTTATAGAGCGGGAACACGCAATTCTTGTCGGAAAGTAGAAGATAGAACAAGAAAGTTGCCCGGCATTGTAAGTTTGCTCGAAAAGGACTGCCAATTTTTAATTGCCCTATAGAAACAGCTCACGCAACAATGCCAGAAGCCGACGTTCAGTCTGTAACCATCAAGGTCCGCTTCGTCCGCGTCTTTCCAGTTCGGGCTTGGCGCGGTGAAGGGTCGGCTACGTACCAACCTTTTCAGAAATCTCCTTACCGCCCTATTTTGCACTCAGCCTGAATCGACCCCACAAGCTGATGGGCCAGATCAACCTTGTCCGCGTTGGACAGAGACATATCAGCGATGCTGGATCGTTCACGCTCACTGCCGGCATACTGTCACAAGAACCGATGCAGGGCTCGGTGGTGATCAGCATCGCCAATGGGGCGCTGGAATCCTTTGCCAAGGCAGCAGCACTCGAACTTGATCGCGAACTACGGGTGAACACCGTCAGCCCGGTCTTCGTCAAGGAAACGATGGAGATGATGGGCATGGATTCAAGCACGGGCTTATCGGCGGCAGACACTGCAAAGGCCTACGTCGCTGCCGTCGAAGGGAACATGAACGGTGAAACGTTGGACGCGCCTGACTATGCATAACGCTATGAGCTAATCAAACTTGCTTGGAAAAAACCTGCCGTTCAGACCGCGAGGCCGAATGGCAGATTTGTCCCGCGTCTTGCCAGTTCGTGCGCCGCGCCGCGAAAGGCGCTCCATCGCGAAACGGTCGTTCATGGATCTCGCGGCGAAGGTGCCAGGAGAGCCCAAAGCTACCGGGTGCTGCAGTCCGCGCTAACGGTGGCAACGCGCAGAAAGCGGGCTTTGCTAAGTCCTGTTGATCTCACTTAGTCGCCCTTTGGCACTGCCACTTACCTATTGCATTCACCCCGCATTAGAAAACGATCCGGGTTCTTAGACCGAACAGGGTAATCCGGTCCTGATCGGGATTTAGAAGCGGGTCGGAAATGAATTGTACCGATGGCGTGATCTGCAGTCCGGGTGCGATTGAAAAACGGTAGAATGCTTCGAGTGTGAACTGATCGCCATCTATGCCTCTTGCCTCGGCCCAGTTCAGGCCCAACCCGGCCAAATCGGTATTGCGACCGTAGTAGCCAATACCCGCAGAAACGGACCGATCATAGAGTGCTGCTGCCCCTTTTGAGGCCCCTGCCCGGAAGAACGGCATCCACTTATTGTCAATAAACCATGCTGCTGAGAACGCGGCACCGTAATCTTCTGGACGGCTACCATCGTCAGCCGCATCCGCATGCCAGAGGGTCAGATGGATATTGTCGAAGTAAATGCGATCAAAGCCAGAGGTGTAACCAAGTTCGAGTGATTTGAAGAGATTGCCGTCGCTAAACACATCAAAGTTTGGATCAGACGGGTCGGCGTTTGCGTCTGAGACGCTCGCGACAGCGTAGAGGTTCTTGCTCAGCTTTATCCCGCCCGCAATGCCAAGGCCTTGGTTGGGTGCGTTGATTGTCGGGTTGGTATTGAAAGACAGGTTTTGGAAACCACTGTATGGGCTTACCAACCCATAAATGTCCACAAAGTCCGTTACATCAATCTGGCCGACTTGCAGCGTCCACGAACCGTTCTCGGCCCTTTGGGTCCAGAACAGGTTGGTCAATAGCAAACCATTATCGTTGAAGGCTGTTCCCGTGATCGAAAGGGCTCCACCATCCAGACCAAGAAACTGTGGGGCAACATCGGTATAGTTGTGCCGGTCTTCGATCTTGAATGTCAAAGACCCCTGTTCAGTTGCCTGCCAACTCCCGTAGAAACGAGCGATGCCGCTGGCCGCTTCGCCGGTTCCCAGATCAGCGTTCGTGGTTTGGCCCAACGCCAAGTAATCAATGTTGAACCGAAACCCACCCTCAGCCAGCCGGTCTTTCCCCTGAAACCAACCCGGCGCGATGTTGCGCGGAAAATCGGAACGATATTGTGGATCGGTCAGTCCATCTCCGGGCTCAAGATCAGCTTCGACCGAAGAGGGCCCGGACAGACCTTGAGCCGACGCCGCGCCGGCAAAGACAATACTCAGTACGACAACGAGAAGTCTTATCATTCAGACGCTTTTGCCCCGCCGGTCTTGCGATTGCCCGCCGCTCGGATACGATCAGCGGCACGCTGCTTCCATTCCAGCCTGTCTGCTTCGGTTTCCAGAGTTTCGACACGTTCCGTCTCCAACTGGAATGTCGCACTCATAGGCATGAGGCCGTCCACAACCATCATATTCTGAACAGTGGGATCGATAGTCAGCGTGCCCGTCAGCCGAACGGGTTCGTGGAAATAGCTGGGCGTCCAGTCGCCATTCAACCGCACGCGAATCATTTGATTGGGTTGGGGCGGGGGCATGTGGCTACACATTCCTCGTTCTGGCACTAGATACGCCACAGATCGCCCGTCTGGATCGCTCGGGCCCGGGATGGCAAAGCCCGCGATTGTTATTGTTTGACCGTCGAATTGCGGATTTCCGTTTGTTCCTGCCTTTCTTCGCCGTTCTTTCACAAGCTCTCTTTGATCGAGCAGCCAATCGACATCAACGCCAACTCCCGCCAAGGCATCCTCGGTCTCGGTCAGAAGTTCCTGCCATTTCAGTCTTTCTTCCGCGCTGCCAGTGTCTTGCTGCAGCCTGCCACGCATCCGCACAACGAATAGGACGTCGTCGAACTGTTCGGGGCTGAGGTCCCGATAGGGATCCTCAAAGACCTGCACAGATGGGTCCGGGAGGTCTGCCCAGTCCAGCGCTGCTCCTGGCGTTGCCATGGCAGAATGACCGTAACAGACCAAACCCGCGAGCAAGACGGAACGAAACCAAAGGAACATGAATACTCTCCGGTCGAGTTTTGGGGTCAATTCAGTGTATTTTTGTATATCACACCGTCCTTCATGATCAGCCGGATCGTTTCAGGGCTTTCCGGCCTCGGATCGGCACCAAACCACTGATCACCCGTGCCAACAACCGAGAAGTCTTCTAGTGGGTTACCATCGATCAGCAGGATGTCGGCATAGGCGCCTTCTTCGATCACACCCAGTTTGCCTTCCGGATAGGGGTTCATGAAATCACCGCTAAGTGCCGCGATCTCGCCACCTACCGAAGTTAGGGTTACCATCGACGCATAGGGGCCGAAGAAATGGTTATTCAGATGTTTCTCGTAGGCGATCTGGATGTTGCACGCTTCGACCGAGCCGACGCAATCGGTTTGGAAACCGCGCGGCGCCGGGCATTCCTTCATACTTGGAATGTAGGCTTCGAAGGTCGCCGAGGCCGATTTGGCCTTCCTCAAACTGTTGGGGTTGTTTTTCACGGAAGGAACATCAAGTAGGCCTGGATCAAATGCTGTGATGTTCGTCGTGATGTACGCTCCTTTTTCTTTCATCAAAGCAGAAATCTCGCAGTCAAAGTGAAATCCGTGTTCAATGGTTCTGACCCCTGCATTCAGGGCATTGATGATCGCTTCTTTGCGGTAGGAATGTGCCATGACATAGGTGCCGTACTCGTTGGCAACCTGAACAGCGGCCTCGATCTCTTCTTTCGAACCGGCGAGCAACTGCCATGGATCGAATGCCGAAATCACCCCACCTGATTGCATGAACTTCAATTGCGTGGCACCCATGCGCAGGTTGTTGCGGCCATACATGTAAATTTCGTCAACACCGTTGACCTGTTGGGCCATATTCAGAGTCCCAAAGTTGGTCACCCCACCCGGCGGAGATGTGAAGGATGCGAAATCGGCGTGACCACCACGTGTTCCGAGAAATGCCCCGGAAGGATAAAAGCGGGGGCCGACGATCTGGCCGGCGTCAATTGCGCGCCGCAGCCCGCCGCCAGCGCCCCCGGCATCGCGAACGGTCGTGAAGCCCTGCATCAGGTACATTTCGGCCATCCGGGTCCCGTGGATGGCGAAATCCTCCCAGGTCGAGTTGGTTTCCATCTCGGCAATCGATGGCCCCATGAGCATCAGGTGCGCGTGATTCTCTATAAAGCCCGGTGTCAGAGTGCGCCCACCGCCGTCGATAACCGTCGCGCTCGGCGCATCAATGGCATCGGTTGAGACGGACTTGATCAGATTGCCCTCGACCAATACGCTGGCATTCTCGATACGCTGTTCATTCACGCCATCGAAGATATGCACGTTGGTAAACAACGTTTGGGGTTCTTCTTGATCCTGAGCCTGCGCGGATGCTGAAAAAGAAAGACCTGCAGCGACAATTACGGTCGAGCAAAGCGACATTCGTAGACCGGACATAAGTACTCCCTTCATATTCATGTTTTGCCAACTGTAGTCCGGAAAACTTTTCCTCGGTTGCCACTTTTGAATTAGCATGTTCGAATGTGTTCGTAAAAATGGCCACTGAATACAAATACTAATCATCACAAGGGTGACGAGCTTGCCTTTCAACTCCGCCTCTCAAGAGCATAGCGAGGGCTTTATTCGCCTCTCCTTAGCCGCTCCGTTTTTGCAATATCTCACCGAACGCAAGATCAATCCGCAACCAGCATTGGACCAGGTCGGATTGAAAGCCGAACTGTTGTCTGACCCATCCGTGTTCGTTCACTCAGAGCTGGTCTACGGTTTGGTGAATGCCTTCTCAGAAGTATCAGGGGATCGATACCTAGGACTGAATGTAGGGGAGGCGTTTGACCTACAAGGATGGCCGCCTTTCGCTCAAGCCTTGCAATCTACAAAAACGCTATTCGAGTTTTTCACTCGCTTTGTTGAGCTCGTACCGCAGGAGTCCAATTCTGTGCGGCACAGCCTCGTCATTGAAGCAGACAAGGCGACTTATCGTATCGAGAGGCAACAGGAACCTACTGTCCCGCCCATTCAGGTGACCGGTTTTGGTGCCGCAATCTATGTACGCCTATTGCAGACCGTCGTCGGAGATTCTTGGGATTCTTCGCGTGTGCGATGGGAAAGCAGATACATCAATGGGCTGCCTATCGACTACAAAGGGATCGAGGTTGGCCTTGGGACTGATCCCGGAATGCAAATTAGTTTTCCTGTGGGATGGTTGTTTTTGCACCATGTCTCTGAGGGCTCTGCCAAGCCCATAGCTTCACCTCAACAAGAGGAAGAAGTAACCGTGGTGGCAGCTTTGCGCTCTGTCTTACGCGACAAACTAGATGAAACCGATTTGGGACCTGAGATGGTGGCTGGAATGCTGGGAATACAACCGGAACGGTTTCTGAAAGCGCTTCAGCGACAAGGCACAACGCTACCCCGTGAAATCAAACGGCTGCGTGTCGATGTCGCCAAAGAGCACCTCAAAGAAGACCAGATGACAATTGCGGAGATTGGTCTGATGCTCGGCTATTCCGACAAGTCCCATTTCACTCGCTTTTTCCGAGGTCAAACCGGAATGACACCGACTAAGTTCCGAAGCAAGTAAATGTGGTCGAGCCAAAAGAAAACTTGGTTGGGAACGTACGACTAGGCTCCAGACTCATTGATTTACAGCCAGAATAGGACTGTAGCAGCGAGAGCGATGGCCGAGAGGAATACCTTTG
>NZ_JBXWOJ010000024.1:0-19138 GCF_059610805.1 Ruegeria sp. CDSC025
CAGGTGCCCGAAGGTCTTCCTCTCAGCAATCGCCATCGCAGCCCTCGTCATCTATTGGCTATGAGTCCTGACCCTAGTTGGAAAGAAGAAGATAGAATAAGAATATTGCCCGGTATTGTAAGTTTGCTCGAAACGGACCGCCCGTTTTTATTTGCCCTGTAGGAAGAGCACACGCAACGATGCCAGAAGCCGACGTTCAGTCTGTGACCATCAAGGTCAGCTTCGTGCGCGATGTGTGAATTCAGTCCCTGATCCTTGCTGCACTCTGCACGAATGGCGACATTTCCCGCTGCCCGACAGCACCATACTTTACGCTACCGCAGCATTTCCCACACCGCGAGCGCACGCAGCATGAAAACCGGACTCACAAAATGGGCTCTTACCACCAGTTGAAGCGCTCCGCAGAGAGTGGCGACAGGAGAGCCCATAGTTGCAGACGCAGCAACGTGATCCAATGTCTGCTGCTGCTATGCTATAGCCACAATCTGAGGGATTTTACGACCATGGGACAATTCGCCTACTGATTGGATCAACGCGTTAGCGTCAATGCGGAAATGACGGTACAAATCCGCAATAGACCCGGTTTGGCCGAAATGCTCCACACCGTGCGGAATCGTTTTGTGGCCATGAACGGCACCCAACCAGGACAACGTTGCCGGGTGTCCGTCGATCACTGTGATCAATGCGCAGTCGCGCGGCACATCTGCCAGCAGCGTTTCGATATGTGCCTCAGCGCCCCGAATGCCATTTGTGCGCGCCCGTTGCGCTGCAGTCCAGCCGGCGTTCAACCGGTCGGCAGAGGTCACTGCCAGAACGCCGACATCCCGCCGCCCCTGGGCGATATGGCCCGCTGCCCTGATGGCCTCCTGGGCAACCGCGCCCTGATAAGCAATGACAACTTCGCAGTTCGGTCCCGGTTTGCGTAGCCAATAGGCACCGTCGATGGCCCCCTGACGGAAATCGTCATCCACGCGTTTACCGGGCTGCTCAATCGGGTTGGTCGTCAGACGTAAATAGACCGAACCGCCGGTCTCGTCGCGCAACCAGGTGCGTTCATCGGGATCTCCCTCGCCATCTTTTTGCATATAGGCAAAGGCCCATTCCATGATGACCGCCAATTCATCCGCAAAGGCGGGCTCAAATGCGGCCAACCCGTCTTGCGACATGCCAATCAGCGGCGACGCGATTGATTGATGCGCCCCGCCTTCCGGCGCCAAAGTGACGCCAGAGGGCGTGCCCACGATCATGAAACGGGCATCCTGATAACAGGCGTAATTCAACGCATCCAAGCCACGGGACACAAAAGGATCATAGACCGTTCCAATGGGAATAAGCCTTTTGCCAAAAACCGAGTGCGAAAGCCCTGCCGCCGCCAGAAGCAAAAACAGGTTCATTTCAGCAATGCCAAGTTCGATATGCTGACCATCTGGTGTAAACTCCCACTTCGCGGTGGAGGGGATATTTTCAGCCTTGAAAGTGTCGGATTGATGGGTGCGCGCAAACAGTTTCCTGCGATTGACCCAAGGGCCAAGATTGGTTGTGCCGGTCACATCCGGAGAGGTCGTCACGATCCGCTCGGCCAGCGCGCTGTTGCCTTTGGACAGGTCATCCAGAATCTTGCCGAATGCCATTTGAGTCGAGATTTCACGACCCGGATCCAACTCAACTGAGGGGACGTCGATAACGTCATCTGAGTATCGGCGCGGCCCGCTGGCGAAGAAGGGCGTCTTTGCCAGCATTTTCTCAAACGCTGCCGGGTCTGCGATGGTGGCAAAGCGCTCCCATTCATCACCCTCAGTAACACCCATGAATTTCTTCCATTCGGCCATCTGAGTCTTGTTCATCAACCCACCATGGTTGTCCTTGTGGCCAGCAATCGGCGTCCCCCAGCCCTTGATCGTATAGGCAAGGAAACAGACCGGGCGGTCGTGATCTATTGCGGCGAAGGTATCTGCCATGGTGGTGACGCAGTTCCCACCCAGATTTTCCATCAGAGCGGCCAGTTCGTCATCGCTGCGCGCATCAAGCAACGCGCTTACGTCGCCTTGATCGCCGAGGGTTTCCATCAGTCGCTCGCGCCACACCGCGCCCCCCATGAAGGTCAGTGCCGAGTAGAGCTGGTTGGGGCACTGATCAATCCATTGACGCAGCTTCTCTCCGCCCGGCTCTTTAAACGCAGCGCGTTGCAAAGCGCCGTATTTAACCCGCACAACATCCCATCCGAAGGCGTCGAAGATTTGCTCAATCCGTTGGAACAGTCCTTCACGCACGACGCCGTCCAATGACTGGCGGTTATAATCAATGATCCACCAGCAATTACGCAGATCGTTCTTCCATCCCTCTTGCAGTGCCTCATAGATATTGCCTTCGTCCAGCTCAGCATCGCCAACCAATGCGATCATGCGTCCAAGCTTTTGCGTATCGCCCCAGGATTTGGCCTGTACATAATCCTGCACAAGTGACGCAAACGAGGTGATAGCAACGCCAAGGCCCACCGAACCGGTCGAAAAATCCACGTCATCGATATCTTTCGTGCGGGAAGGATAGCTTTGCGCGCCACCAAATCCGCGAAAGTTCTCCAACTTCTCACGGGTCTGGTTGCCCATCAGATACTGAATCGCGTGAAAGACCGGCGATGCATGCGGTTTGACTGCTACGCGATCTTCCGGGCGCAGGGTCTGAAAATATAACGCGGTCATGATCGATACCATCGACGCCGAAGACGCCTGATGCCCGCCAACCTTGATCCCGTCAGCTTTGGGCCGAATGTGGTTCGCATGGTGGATCATCCAGTGGGACAGCCACAGCAAACGTTGTTCAATTGTTTTGAGATCAATGGACATGGTCAATTTCCTTAAGCTGCGCCGCGGACAGGGGGTCTTGGCAAGGCTTGTTCGAGATCGTGGATCACGTCGTCGATCCCCTCCAGGCCAATGGACAATCGCACCAGCCCATCGCTGATGCCATGTGCGGCGCGTTCTTCAGGCGTATAGGTAGAGTGGGTCATGCTGGCCGGGTGCTGCACCAGTGTTTCAGCATCTCCCAATGATACGGCGCGGGTGATCATTTGCAGTCTGTTCATCATCGCGCGCCCTGCTTCCAGACCGCCATCCAGTTCAAATGCAATCATGCCGCCGAATTTGGACATCTGCCGCTGCGCGACATCATGCTGTTCGAAACTGCTCAGTCCCGGATACCAGACCTTTCGCACACCGGCGGATTGCTCCAGATATTCGGCGATGGTCGCAGCGCTGCTGCAATGCCGATCCATGCGCAATTCCAGTGTCTTGAGGCCGCGCAGTATGAGCATCGCGTTAAACGGGGCCATGACCGCGCCGGTCATATCCTTCATCCCATAGAGGCGGATTTCAGTCACCAGCTCGGTCGATCCGGCCAGCAACCCTGCAACAACATCTCCGTGACCGCCTAGATATTTCGTCGCCGAGTGCAGAACGATATCTGCGCCATGTTTGATTGGCTGGGTCAGATAGGGCGTGGCATAGGTATTATCCACCACCACGTAGGCGCCGTTGGCATGGGCAATGGCTGATACAGACTGGATATCTACAAGGCGCATATTCGGATTGGCGGGTGTTTCAAAATAGACCACCTTGGTCTTTCCGCTGATCGCCTCTATCAGGTTTTCCGGCTCCGTCAGATCCACATGGGTCACTGTCACACCGAATTTTGCCAGCCCGTGCCGCATGAAGGAAAATGTGCAGCCATAGAGCGTCTTGTCGAGAATGACCTCATCCCCCGGGGCAAGAAGAGTCCACATCGTTGCAGTGATCGCCCCCATCCCCGAGGCCAGGGCCAATCCTGCCTCTGCCCCCTCAAGCACCGCGATGCGTTGCTCCAGCAAATCGCAAGTCGGGTTCGAGATGCGCGAATAAACATGCCCTGCCTGCTCGCCCGCGAACATCGCACCGCCTGCTTCCGCGGTTTCGAAAGCGAATGTCGAGGTCAGATGCAGCGGAGGCGTCAACGCTCCTTCGTTTTCCATCGGGTTATAGCCATGGTGAATGGCAAGAGTGGAGAAGCTGTCGGGGCGGTTGCGCATTGGGTGACTCCTTGGTTTTCAAGAAGCAGAGTATGACGACACGAGTGGCAAAATATTCCAAAAATGTCTTATACTACCTCGTTTGTAGCAGTATATGCTAATCTATGAAAAAAATAGACCGTAAAGACCAACAGATCATTCGAGCGTTGCAGCGCAATGGTCGAATGACGAATCAAGACCTGGCAGCAGAGGTGAACTTGTCACCTTCGCCCTGTCTGAGGCGGCTGAAGCTGCTCGAGCAAAATGGAATCATCACC
This sequence comes from Ruegeria sp. CDSC025, assembly GCF_059610805.1. NCBI lineage: Bacteria > Pseudomonadati > Pseudomonadota > Alphaproteobacteria > Rhodobacterales > Roseobacteraceae > Ruegeria > Ruegeria sp. CDSC025. The sequence continues at coordinate 4,318 of NZ_JBXWOJ010000024.1, forward strand.
GGCTATAGCGCCAACATAGACGCCGAGGCCTACGGGTTGCCGGTAACGGTATTCGTTCACGTCAAACTGGAAAGCCATACTGAAGCGACAGTAAAGAAATTCGAAGCAGCCATTGCGCGGATTGACCAGGTACTGGAGTGTTTCGTTATGACCGGCTCATCGGATTACCTGCTTCGTGTGGTCGTGGCTGATCTTTCAGATTACGAAAAATTCGTTCGCAGAAAGTTGCATCCTCTTGGAGGTATTGCCTCCATGGACAGCAGCTTTGTCTACGGAGTTGTCAAGAAGACAAATGTATTTCCAGTGACAGAGTAACGTTGCTTGATGAACTGAGATGAAATGATTGCGGACATTAGCGCAGATGCAGCGAAAGCTCGCTTTATGCGTCATTCCAACAAATGCTGCACATCGAACGAATGAGTGGATTAGGTCATTCTATGGGGAGTACTTGAATTTATCCCTAACTAGGGATACATGCGCAACATGAGACATAAAAATCAAGCCCGAGAAAACCAAACCCTGGTGCTGGCCCTGCTACGCAGTCAGCAATTATTCATGCGCGCTATGGTGTCTGCGTTTCGTTCGGCGGGCCTTACAGCGCCACAATGGGACGCGCTGGAAACACTTAGCAACAAGGGTCCGCTGTCAATCAACGATCTGATGCGGCTGACACTGTCTACATCCGGCAACCTGGATGTGGTTGTCAAAAACCTGGTTCAAGCCGGATGGGTGGAAAAGAGTGTCGATGAAACCGACAGACGGGCGCGTGTTCTGTTATTGACCGCAGCCGGGCGCCAAAAAGTGGCCGAATTCCTGCCACTCCACAATCAAGCTCTGGAACAGATTTTTGGTGATCTCAGCGTGCAGGACAAACGCCAGACGATCAAGACACTCAACCAACTCCGAAAAAAACTGCCTCAACCTTCGAAAGTCGTAACATGCCTAACAAAACACTCCTGACCGTGCATGGCGTGATTTACATGTTGTTCGCGCTCGCGCTGTTCTTTGCCCCGGCCATCCTCTGGCCAAACTACGGCCTGCAATTAAACGACCAATACGCTGTGTTCCTGTCACAGCATAACTCGATATTTCTGGGCGGCATCGGGATCATCAGCTTCCTGTTTCGGGACGTAGAACATGGCAGTGAAGCTGCAATCGCCCTTCTCACAGGATTGATGTGGACCAATCTACTTGGCGTCATCATCACGCTTTACGCCTGCCTGACAGGAGTTTTCACCGGGTTTGGCTGGTCTGACCCCATCTTCTTCGCCTTGCTTGCGGTCCTATGCTTCTACCAACTCGGGAAAAACCGCTGAACTTTCCCAATCTCACAAAGGAAACTAAACATGAGTACACTGAAAGTCTGGGATCTGCATATGACCTATGAAGGTCCGATCACAGAAGAATTTCTCGCCGGCACCGAGCAACTTGCAAAGAGTATCGCGGAGGAGCCAGGAATAATCTGGAAGATTTGGACTGTCGAAGATGGAACCAATCACTATGGGTCCACATACCTGTTTCGGAACCGCGAATATCTGGAAAGCTATAAAATAATGCACCTGAAGCGCCTGGAAGCGATAGGGATCACAGTGACCGCCGACCATGTTTTCGACATTATGGAGGAGGTCAGTCGCGTCAACCGAGCCCCACTTGAAGGCTAGCGAGCAATGACCGGACATTGGCACGCTCAACGTTGATGTCCGGTTCGGTCCGCTATCCGGAATTGCAAAGTTTGGTCTTGATTGTCCGCTTTGGGCTGGGTCTGTCATTTGTCGCGTTTGGTATCACCGCTGCTTCACTAAGATACTCGTGATTTTGCTTGAGCTGGCGTCAACACGACCACCATGCTTTATGACAGATCAGACACGTTGATAAGGTAGACGAAAACCATGGCAGAACGATTTGAGCGTCACCGTCAAGCTTGGACACAAGAGGAAATTCAAAATTGCACCTACTGGTGTCAAAGGGGATGGGCTTGAAGGCCATTGCCAAAGCTCTCACGCGCTCTGAGGAATCGACCAAGAGCAGAGCGAAGCTTGACAAAATAAAGATCAAGAAAGCACGCTGATTTTGGTGCCTTTAGTGTACTCCTGTCGTTCTTTACTGCCACGACCAATGTCCGATTTGGGCTGATTGAGCTAAAAAACCCAGATTTTAGTGAAGATGGGCGAAAAACTTGCCCGCAGAAGGCCTTTCCGAATATTCGTCGGGGGTCGGCCCAATACTCTCGTCGGCAATGTCCGAAGCTTTCAGTGGCCCTACCAGGCACTGGGTTGCAATTAAGGCGCCACAACGGGTTCTGGCAGAATGGAATTCAGTTGCTCGGTTTGTTAGGGTTCTGCACCCAAACACCCAATTTAAAAAGCTGCCTTACGGATAAGCGTAGTAAAAAGAAGGAAAGCTATGCCTTGCAACGATCCTAACTTCTGCTGATACAGTGGCGAATTGACCGACAACTTGGCATTCAAAAATTCCGCCCGGTGCTTCGATTGTCACGGACCTGCCGGGAGATATTGACCCGTTGCCCTCGCACGCCACCACAACAGACAATGCGCCTGTCCCCCCAGCCGAATTTGCCAGTTCTCCCTTTTCAGAGGCCCAGACAGTTTTAATATGGTTCTTCCCTGATTTCGAACTGAACATGACCAAGTATTTACCGTAGCTGCCGCCAATACCAAAATTGGACATCGGAAATTGTTTACTAGCCGCCCCGCTTAACTCAATTGCAGCGTTGGTCAATTTTTGGCGCTCACTAAGCGAAATACCTAGATAGTCTGCATCGACAACCAAATACGGCAACCCGGCATCGACTAGAGAAACTGGAATGTTTCCACTTAGAGGAAGATTCAATATTTGATTATTAATCAATAGCTTGGGCTTGACAGTAAACCACTTGGCATGTGTCATAACGCTATCTGTTCGGGTTACTTGTACTTCCATGACACCATTTGCTGTTTCCAAAGCAACAACTTGTTGATCTTTGGCTAATGCTTGACGCTTCGCGCTCGCAATTATGGTGGCTGCAGCCATGAGTGCGGTTCCGGCATATGGTGCGTATGCAAACTGAGAGGCTAGAAAAAGTGCCCCATCGGTACCTTGCTCAAAGGGTGGATAGAGTAGGCAAGAGTTGATGAGGTGGTTTCCATTTGGTGGGAGGTTCAAAAACCCCCGAAACTGTTCGTGATCCGAACGAAGCTCCAGCAAGGCGCTAGCCGCGTTCCTAGAAACTAGTTTAGGAAGACCAGAAACCGCCACTCGAAGAATATCTCCAGCGAGATCAACATCTATCGCAACCGTTTGTCCCTGGTGTTTTTTAGGCATTGTTCGGTGTCCTGGATATCGTGTGCTACCTTGTAGCTTCTGGCTGCAAACATCCATGCTTGCTTTCAGCTGATGGTGTATTGGACTGAGTCTGTGTGAAAACTCTGGATGATGTATGCTTTTCGGCAAAGGCTGGAGGCATGTATGTCGAGATTTATCGCAGGCGCCGAGCGAAGTCAGTCGATGCTTTTCCCGACCAGCTTGAAGATTGGACCAACGGGTGCGTAGCCACACCACGACGTCAATAATGCTGCAAAACCTCACTTTGTTGCGCATCTCGGACTACAAAGTTTAATTGTGAAAGTCCGCTAATAGCGCACAGCGGACGTCGAGATTTTTCAATAGCTAGGTGGATGCTACTTAGACGCTAGAGGCCTCACCAATACCAGTAGTTGCTTTCCAGGAAGAGGCATTGTTTCCATCTCAAACCTGAGCGTCGCGAAGGCTCACAACTTGAATTTTCCTGGAAAAAGCCCGCCTAAAAATCTTCGAATAAGTTCAGCAGAGCGTCGTCGCGAAAAAACCTGCATATCGGTAAGGTAATTTACCCACATACCTTCCAGTAAGGCCAACGTTCCGCTAGTGGCATCATTCACCAAGTTCGGATCATGTCCGTTTTGTTGGGCTATCTCCGTGAACGCACGCCGCAAAGTCTCGACAAGTTTGGGATCCTGAGTGCTGCTGTATCGGGCAATACCAGGGTGTGAGCTCGCGATGCCTCGGAATGCATGCCAGATTTTCGTACTTCGTGGATTGAGCAAAGCTTCGGATAGATCCGCCTCGATCACAGCCATCACCCGCTCCTCGGGCGATGCATCCGAGCCCAGTTCGGTCATTCTGTCCATCTCGGCATAATACTCAGTACTGAAATGCTGGGCCGCTGCTGTCAGCAAATTGTCCTTCCCCCCGAAATGCAAATGGATCATTCCGCGCGACAGACCTGAGCGCTCGCAAATGCGACTGACCGAGGTATCGGTGACTCCAATATCAGCAATAGTATCCAGTGTCGCCTTTATCAGAAGCTGCCTGTTGGCCTCTGGATCGCGCTTCGAGCTACGCTTTCTTCCTTTAGGCTCTGTTACTCTATTCAATGATTCCATCAGCTTAGGGTCTTCTCATATGGGTGGCTCACAGGAAGATTGACACGAAAGGCCTTTCTGGCGCAACATTAAATGGACGATCGTCCATTAGAGACTCGTAAGTACCGAGATGGGAGATAGGGTGATTTTTCGTAGCGAAGCGTCCCGGGGTTATACCCTCAGCGCACCAGCCACGGCATACGTGGGGTTTCTGGTGGCGGCGCCTTTGGTGATCCTGATCGCCTATTCATTCTGGACCCAAACATACGTAACGCTCGACAAGACACCGACGCTGAAAAACTATAGCGACGCGTTTGCCGATCCGCTGGTTCGACATTTAATGCTAAGGTCGATCTGGATTGCCGGAGCAGTTACGATAGTCACTGTCGCACTGGCCTATCCCATCGCGTACTTCATCGCGATGAAGGCCCGGAAAAAGACTATCTGGCTTCTGCTCATCACCATTCCGTTCTGGTCCAGCTATCTGCTGCGCGTATTTGCTTGGAAGCTCATCCTTGGGTTCAACGGGGTGATGAATTCTGCACTGCTGATGCTTGGTCTGATCGACGAACCGCTCGACTTCTTGCTCTATAATGAATTCGCTGTCGTACTGACGCTTGCCCATGCCTGGGCACCTTTTGCGATCCTGCCGATCTATGTCTCGTTGCAGAAGATCGATCCAAGCCTGTTGGAGGCCGCCACCGACCTCGGCAACAGTCCTTTGCAACGCTTCATGCGGGTGACGCTGCCGCTGACGATACCAGGTATTATCGCCGCTTGCCTGATCATCTTCATTCCGACTGTCGGTGACTACGTAACACCGGCACTGGTCGGCGGGTCGGACGGGAAGATGATCGCCAATCTTATTCAGGTGCAGTTCGGGGCCGCTAACAACTGGCCTCTTGGCGCCACACTTTCGCTGATCGCGATGCTGTCGGTCGGCTTCGTCGCCATCGTGTTTGTCATTACCGCCACCCAGCTTGGGAGGAGGATCAGATGAAGCGCCCCTCGACCCTGACAGCCTATGCTTTCCTGTATTTGGTTTTTCTGTACCTGCCGGTTCTGTTCCTACCTTTGTTCTCGTTCAACAGCGGTACTATCGTTGCCTTTCCGATCAAGGGGTGGACGCTGGACTGGTACCGGAAGCTGGGCGAGCAGGACACGTTGATCCAGGCCCTTTGGAATTCGCTTGGTGTTGGCACGGTCGTCGCACTTCTATCCACCGCCATGGGTCTGTTCGCTGCGCGCGCCTTTGTTCGATACCGTTTTCGGGGCCAGCGTGCAGCCGAAGGTTTGGTGATGCTGCCTTTGGTTATCCCTGGCATTATCGTGGCCTCTTCAATGCTGGTCCTGTTTCTGTTTCTCGGTCTAAAGCCGTCTTTGCTGACCGTTGTTCTGGGCCATACGTTTCTTGCGCTACCATTTTCCGTTTCGATCTTGAAGTCCGCGTTCGATGACTTCGACGCGTCGCTGGAAGAGGCATCTTACGATCTGGGCGTCGGCGTGTTCGAAACCTTCCGTCGCGTGACGCTGCCGGTCGTTTCCCCCGGTATCGTAGCCAGCATGCTGGTCACTTTTACGGTCAGCTTCGATGAGTTCGTCCTGGCCTTTTTCCTGTCCGGCAACCAGCCAACCCTGCCGGTCTATATCTGGAGCCAGATCCGTTTCCCCGCCAAGCTTCCAAACGTTTTGGCCTTGGGTTCTATCCTGCTGCTTACCTCGGTTCTGCTATTGGTGCTGGCCGAGTACTTCCGCCGCCGCTCATCCGCATCAGAGGTCCGATGACAGACAGAAACATCATAGAACTCAGGGGCGTCGAAAAGCGCTATGGCACATTCCTGGCTGCGAGCGGGATCGATCTCGATCTCAAAGAGGGCGAGTTTTTCTCGCTCCTCGGCCCCTCGGGATGCGGCAAGACCACGGTATTGCGGATGATCGCGGGCTTCCAGGAACCGACCGCGGGTACCGTGCTGATCGACGGTCAGGATATGGAAGGTGTGCCTGCCAACAACCGTCCAACGAACATGGTCTTTCAGAGCTACGCCATCTTCCCGCACCTGAACGTCGGAAACAACGTGGCCTATGGATTACGGGGCAAGGCCCCCAAGGCAGAGATCGACCAGCGCGTAGCCGAAGCCCTGGAAATGGTCGAGCTTGGAGGTCTTCAGGATCGCGGCGCAAGTGAATTGTCCGGTGGGCAGCGGCAAAGGGTGGCGCTTGCCCGGGCGCTGATCATGCGACCCAAGGTGTTGTTGCTGGACGAGCCCTTGTCCGCTCTCGACAAGAAATTGCGCGAACAGATGCAGTTTGAAATGCGCAACCTGCAGCAATCGCTTGGCATCACTTTCGTGATGGTCACACACGACCAATATGAGGCGATGACCATGTCCGACCGCATCGGTGTGATGTTCGACGGACGGCTCAAGCAGGTGGATACACCAACCACGCTTTATGCCCGTCCCTGTGATCAGCAAGTGGCCAGTTTCATCGGTGAGATGAACATACTGCCTGCCCAGTTGTCGGGCGAAACCGGCAATATGTTGTCGATCGATGCAGCCGCCTTCGGGCGGATTGAGATTGAGAGAAATCCCAACGTTGCGACCAGCTCTAAAGACATGAACATCGGTATTCGCCCGGAACAATTGGAAATCGCTGCTGAAAAGCCAGAAGACTATCCATCAACGGTTCAAGGCACTGTCAGCAACGTCGCCTTCTATGGCGAGAACATTCACTATCACATTCAGGTTGCGGGAGCCGAAAAGCCAATCTCGGTCTCGGTTCCCAACTACTTTCACACGGTCGATTTCAAACGCGGCGACGCAGTTTGGCTGGGGCTTCAAGGTGCAAGCGTGATCGATCTTGGTACAGACCATAGTAAAATAGTGGGAGGATAAAATGAGAGTTCAGGGAATTGCGGCCTTCGCATGTGCGACGGCAATAAGCACGGGAAGTGCCATAGCAGGTGGCGCTGATCTAACGGTTTTTGACTGGTCGGGATATGAAGACCCCGGGTTCTTTGCCAGCTACATGGAAAAATACGGGGATGAGGCGCCAAGCTATTCCTATTTTGGAAGTCAGGAGGAAGCCTTCACGAAACTGAGTTCGGGTTTCACGGCTGATCTGGCGCATCCTTGTTCTGACGCGGTCCGGAAATGGGTCGCAGCCGACCTGATCCAGCCCCTGGATGAAAGCAAACTGACCAACTGGGCCGATGTTTTACCTGAGATTAAGGAAGTCGACGCCATCGTCCTGGACGGCCAGCTTTACATGTTGCCGTTCGAGTGGGGGAACACGGGTCTTATCTATCGTACCGACAAAATCTCGGGGGATGATATCTCGCTGCAATTGCTGGCTGACCCGGCCTATGCAGGTAAGATCGCGATCCCGGATGCGGCGTCGTCTGCATATGCCCTGGCTGCGCTGGCCACTGGAAACGCTGATGATTACACAAATCTGAGCGATGAGCAGTTCAAAGAAGCATCGGATTTCCTGCGCTCAATCCACCCAAACATGCGCTTTTACTGGTCCGATGCGGGTCAGTTTGATCAGGCCATGACCAGCGGTGAGATCGAAATGGGTTGGGCCTGGAACCAGTCCGAACTGAACCTGATCTGGAACGAAGTGCCTGCCGCGATGATGCGTGATGTCGATAAGGGCATCGCGACCTGGGCGTGCGGTTACGTGCATCTGAAGTCTTCCACGACTCCGGTCGATCAGGTCTATGATCTGTTGAACGCGCTCACTGACCCTGCCAGCGGTCAGTACATCATCGACAACTGGGGCTACCCACATTCCAACGCAAAAGCGTTCGAAGTTGCCGATCAGGCCAACATCGAAGCCTATGGTTTTGCTGACCCTAAAAGCTTCTTCGAAGGCAGTTTGTTCTTTGATGCGGTGAATCCCGAGCTTGAGGCGAAAATGCTGGCAGAATTTGAACGGATCAAAGCCGGCTTCTAACACAACCACTTTTCCGGGGCCTTACGGCTCCGGGTCCCAAATACAGGAAAACGCGTGAACATGTCGAACGCGAACGCATATGCTCTGCTTTTTGAACCGGTTCAGATTGGGCCAGTCACAGCCAGAAACCGCTTTTATCAGGTGCCACATTGCACCGGGCTGGGGCATGTCCGACCGCGGGCGGATGCCGCCGTACGTGGGATGAAAGCCGAAGGCGGGTGGGCGGTGGTTTCCAATCAGGAGACCGAAATCCACCCAACCTCAGACTTATCTCCTTATGCCGAGGGGCGGCTATGGGACGGGCGCGATGTGCCCGCGTTGCGGCTGATGACGGATGCGGTACATGCGCATGGTGCGCTGGCGGCCATTCAGCTGGTTCACAATGGCAACCATGCACAGAACCTGCTGACCCGCGCGCCGGTTCTTGCACCTTCTGAGATGTCCCTCGATACGACGCATCCCAAGCAGGCGCAGGCCATGGATAAGGCCGATATCCGGGAATTCCGCCGCTGGCATCGCGAGGCCGCCCTGCGCGCGAAAGATGCCGGATTTGACATCATTTACGTCTATGCCGGACATAACATGACTTTGGCGCAACATTTCATGCTGCCTCATATGAACCAGCGTAGTGATGAATATGGCGGGTCGCTTGAAAATCGCGTGCGCCTGACGCGCGAATTGCTGGAAGATACCCACGAAGCTGTAGGTGACAGCTGCGCTGTGGCGCTCCGCTTTGCCATTGATGAGATGGTGGGCGCCGACGGTATGCAGGCCGCAGAAGAAGGCCGTGCCGTGGTCGAGCTTTTGGCCGATCTTCCTGACCTATGGGATGTGAATGTGGCCGACTGGTCCAATGACAGTGCCACAACCAGATTCCAGCCGGAAGATGGTTATCAGAACGCGTTTCTGTCCCACGTCAAACAGATCACACGGAAACCCGTGGTAGGTGTCGGTCGCCTGACCTCCCCCGATATGATGCTGTCGATGGTCAAGAAAGGTATTGTCGACCTTATCGGAGCGGCGCGACCTTCTATTGCGGACCCGTTCATACCGAAGAAGATTGAAGAAGGCAGGATCGACGAAATTCGCGAATGCATCGGCTGCAACATCTGCGTGTCTTCGGACAATCTGGGTATTCCGATCCGCTGCACCCAAAACCCGACCATGGGCGAGGAATGGCGTCGCGGCTGGCACCCCGAGATCATTGCACCGAAAAAAAGCGAGGCGGAAGCACTGGTAATCGGTGGCGGACCCACGGGTCTTGAGTGTGCCATGCAAATCGCACGGCGCGGCTATCAGGTGACCTTGGCCGAAGCCTCAGCTGAATTTGGTGGACGTGTTGCAAAGGAAAGCAGGCTTCCCGGCCTAGCGGCCTGGTCGCGCGTCGTCGACTATCGCCTGAATGATCTGAAACAGCGCGGCAACGTTCAGTTGTTCACCGACAGCAGACTTGACGGCGATCAGGTGGCAGAGCTTGGCGTCGAACACGTCTTTGTCGCCACCGGCAGCCGTTGGCGTATGGATGGCATGGGGCGAAACACCCAGCGCCGTAGGCCTCATATCGAGCAAAGCGCCAGAGTGTTGACACCTGATGATATCATGAACGGCATATTGCCTCCGAATGGCCCGGTGATGATCTATGATGATGACCATATCTATTTGGCAGGTGTGATTGCAGAAAAACTGGCAGCTGCCGGATATCCGGTGGTCTTTGTCACGCCGGAGAGTTTGGTCTCTGCTTACGCCGTACATACTTTGGAGCAGCCCCGTATTCAGGCTCGTCTGATCGAACTTGGCATAGACATTCGCTGCAATCAGGTGCTGACCGCGGTTGAAGGTGACATAGCCCGCATCGGATGTGCCTTTACCGGTCGCGAAGCGAGTATTCCCTGTGCCTCGACAGTTCTGGTTACCGAGCGCCAGCGAGAGACAGCGCTTTACGACAGCTTGCGCGGGGTTGGGTTGAAGACCCTCGAACTTATAGGCGATGCCGCGTCTCCAGGGCTGATCGTGGACGCAGTCTTCGCAGGCCACCGCGCGGCACGCGATTTTGAACGCCCAAAGGCATTAGCAGACAAGGATTGGTTTCGCCGCGAGATAGTCGATTTGGAGGAAACGTGATGAACAGTCGACCGTTTGAGTTAGATGCTTTGACAGCCTCGCACCAGCACGGCCACGCTCTGCCGCGCGGGTTCTATACCTCGCAAGACATCTATGACTATGACATTGCCCGGGTCTGGAACCGTAACTGGCTTTGGGCAGGGCATGTCAGCCAAATCCCAAACCCCGGAGACTATTTCCTGTTCGACTATGGCCCGGAGAGCATCATTATTGTTCGCGACCGCGAAGGCGAAGTTCGCGCTCATTTGAACGTCTGTCGCCATCGTGGATCTCGCGTCTGCACTGAACAGTCTGGCAACTCCCGTGTTCTTGTTTGCCCGTATCACGCCTGGACATATGAACTTTCGGGGAAACTTCGTGCTGGCCATAACATGGGGGAACACTTTGACCCATCCAAATTCGGGCTCTTTCCCGTTCAGGTGAGTGTCTTTAAAGGCCTGATCTTTGTGTGTGCCGATGCAAACACGCCATCGCTAGATCCTGTCCTCAGCCAGCTTTCGCCACTCGTCGAACCCTATGGCTTTGACGATCTGAAAGTTGCGCATACGGCGTCATTTCCCGTTCCCGCGAATTGGAAACTGGCGGTTGAGAACTATCTTGAATGCTATCACTGCGGACCAGCACACAAAGAATACTCTCGCTCTCATAGCCTGAAATCGCCACAAGAAATGGCTGGCTTGGTCGAGCTGCTAAATGCAAGGGCTGTAGAAGTCGGGCTGACACCTGATGAATTGACGCTTGTTGGCGCGGCTGCACCCACCCCATTCACCAGCGGGTATTATCGGCGCTACCCACTTTACCAAGGTTACAAAACCGGCAGCAAATCGGGCGAGGCGCTTGCGCCATTGCTTGGAACGCTGAAAGGCTTCGACGGTGGCGCAACTGACTTTGATATTGGCCCATTGAATTGGTTCCTGATCTATTCGGATCACATGGTGGGCTACCGCTTTATTCCACGTGGTCCACAGGAAACCGACATTCAGGTGGTCTGGCTGGTTAGCGCTGATGCCGAAGAAGGCCAAGATTACAACAAGGAAGACCTGACCTGGCTTTGGCATGTCACATCTTTGGATGACGAACGCATCATTCGGCACAACCAGTCCGGCGTTAATTCTCAATACTTCCAACCGGGGCCCTTGGGCGAAATGGAAACTTCGATCCAGGATTTTTACGATTTCTATTTTGCCATGATCCGCTCGGAACCAGAACAAAGGATGGCCGGTAATGGCTGAGGTAAAATCACGCCGTCGCGGTGGTGGTGGGCGCGCCGCGCGCATAAAGGTTCAACAGGCGACCACGGGCAATGAGGCCGTGCGTGGGGGATTAAGTGGCGGCCGCTATAAGCCGCTTACCCCAACAGATATGGAGAACATCCATCAAGCGGCTCTGACCGTTCTGGAAAAAACCGGCATTACCGATCATTTCCCGGAATTACTTGATCTGGTGCTGCCCAAGGGCGCGGTGATGAATGATCTAAATCGGCTGTGCTTCCCCCGCGCACTGATGGAAGACATCCTGGCTGGTGCTGCCAAGGAGTTTTACGTCTATGCCCGCGGAGAGCGTGAAGGCAAAGACGACATGCATTGCTCGGCGGAGAGCGTCTATTTCGCCAACTCCGGCACCGCCGTGACCACCTTCGATTCCGAAACTAAATCTTATCGCCCGTCGATCCTGCGCGATGTCTATGATTTCACCCGTCTGGTGGACCGTTTGGACAACATCCATATGCTGGGCGACACAGTTTTGGCCACCGATGTGACTGATGATTTCGCTCACGACATGAACACCATTTATGCCATGCTCGCAGGCAGTCAAAAACCGGCCTGTCTGACTTTTCGCGACCGCAGCCATATTCCGCATGCCATCCGCATGTTTGATTTTGCTCAAGGTGGCGAAGGGGCTTTCATGAAAAAGCCAAGCGTCATATTTGGTGGCTGCCCCATGGTTTCCCCCTTGCGGGTCGGCAAGGAAAACATGGAAATCCTGATTGATACCGCCAAGTTGGGCCTGACGGTTGATTTGGCGGTGCCTCCTCAAGCCGGGGCCACAGCCCCCGCTACACTTGCGGGAACGCTGGTGCAAACCGTGGCCGAAACGCTGGCCTGCGTTGCCATCGTAAACCTCATCACACCAGGTTGTCCGGTCTGCTTTGCCGCCTGGCCCTTCATCACTGACCTGCGCAGCGGGTCGTTCACCGGCGGCAGTGGCGAACAGGCTCTGATCGGGGCCGCAGCCATTCAGATGGGTAACTTTTATGGCCTTCCAACCTCTGTCGGCGCAGGCATGACCGATGCTAAGATACCCGACGCGCAATACGGGTTGGAAAAGGCACTAACCTTCACGCTTGCCGCTCATGCCGGTGCCAATCGTTTGTGCGAGTTCGGGGGTATGATCGGTAGCCTGATGGGATGCAGTTTTGAAAGCATGGTCATCGATGACGAAGCGGGCGGTATGATCCTGCGGTCGTTGCGCGGGATTGAAGTCACGGATGAAACCATGGCGGTGGATGTGATCCACCAGTGTGCCATCGACCCTGGTCATTTTCTCGGCAACCCGCACACACTGAGCTATATGAACAGCGAATTCGTCTACCCACGGCTCATGGATCGTGAGCGCACGGACACATGGGAAAACGAAGGCAAAACTGATCTTCTGGACCGTGCCCGTGACAAGGTCAATTCCATTCTCGATAGCCATTTCCCCAACTACTTCGGCGCCTCAGACGCTCAGGTTCGCGAAGAATTCCCAATTGTGATGAGCACAGAAAGCATGGCCCGCCGTGGATAACTCTAACGTCAAGCACTGGGACAACGACCACTTCCTGCACCCGTGGGAAGGGATGGCAACATTGGGCGAAAACGACCGCACTTTTATCGAAGGTGCCAGCGGCATCCATGTGGTGAACGAAAAAGGCGAACGCTTGATCGACGGACCGGGAGGCATGTGGTGCACTCAGATCGGTTATGGGCGCGCGGAGATGGCCGAGGCCATGGCTGAGCAAGCTCGGAACCTTGCCTATTTCTCGCCCTTTAACAATTCCAACTCGACTACTGCGTGGTTCGCGCGCGAAATCGCTAAACGTGCGCCGGGCGATTTGAACAATGTCTTTTTTACCACCGGCGGTTCCACCGCAGTTGATACGGCCATCCGGTTTGTTCATTTCCGCAACAACCTCTTGGGACGCCCCGAGAAAAAGAAAATCATTTCAAGGCAAAAAGCTTATCATGGAAGCACTTTTTTGGCGGCCAGCGTCAGTGGAAAAGAGCGTGACAGGCTTTGGCTCGACAAGGCGGATGACCTCGCACATTTCTTGCCAGACGTGAATCCGCTTTATCGTGCGCCTGGTCAAAGCGAAGAGAGCTTTCTGAAAGAGAAAGTTTCGGACCTGGAAAACGCCATTGTGGCGCTTGGCCCAGAAAATGTTGCCGCTTTTATCGCCGAACCGGTTCTTGCCTCTGGTGGCGTGATAGTGCCGCCGAAAGGGTATCACGAAAGTTGCCTAAACATCTGCAAGAAGTATGATGTTCTATACATCTCCGACGAAGTAGTGACGGCTTTCGGGCGTTTGGGCCATTGGTTCGCGTCTGAGGCAGTTTTTGGCATTCAGCCAGACATAATCACCTGTGCCAAAGGAATGACATCTGGGTATGCACCGATGGGCGCCGCGATTATCTCGGATAGATTGATCGCCGATGTTGCAGGGAAAGATGCTACCTTCTCAAATGGCTACACCTATTCTGGCCACCCGGTCAGCGCGGCCGCTGGTCTGAAAAGTATGGAAATTATTGAACGGGAAAAGCTTCTCGAACACGTTCGAAAGGTCGCTCCAGTTTTTCAGGATCAGCTACAGCAGTTGGGTCAGATTGACATCGTTACCGATGTGCGCGGCATGGGGTTGATGGGATGCGTTCAATGCTCAGTCGATGGTGATCCCCAGAGCGATCTGGGGTGCGACTACGAGATTGGTAACCAGATCGATATCGAATGCCAGAAACGTGGGTTATTGGTTCGACCTGTGATCAACATGTGTGTTCTTTCACCGCCCCTAATCATTAGCGAAAGTGAAATTGAGCAAATGTTTGCTGTCTTGCGAAAAGGGCTTGAAGCGACAAGTGCGTGGCTCAGCGGGATTAGAGGCCAATGAATTGCTTGCGCTATTGTTGCGAAAGCCCGGAGGCCGCCATTTCAGCGTATTGTCGTATGCTCCACGATCTCCGCCAAAACCGTTCGGCCTTGGCGGTTTTGAAGAAGGTTTTGACAGCGACGGTTTCCTACGGGTTGGCATTATCTATTACGGGTCCGTCACAGTGTTTTTCTCGTACTGCTTGCTTCCACGGTGCTTT
>NZ_JBXWOJ010000025.1:0-16645 GCF_059610805.1 Ruegeria sp. CDSC025
ACGGTGAGGTCGAGGCCAAAGTCAAAGCCGAAGTCGCAAACCTCTGCGCCAGATTCCCTATCTATCCAAACTTGTAAACTGAAGGACACCAACCCATGAGCTTTCATTCCATCGAACAGGCTCCTGCCCGCCTAAACCGTAGCGAACTCGCCGTGCCTGGCAGCCAACCCGGAATGTTCGAAAAGGCCGCACAATCGGACGTGGATGTCATCTTCCTTGATCTGGAGGACGCCGTCGCGCCGGACGAGAAAGAACAGGCCCGCAAAAACATCATTGAGGCTCTGAACGACATCGACTGGGGCAGCAAGACCATGTCGGTACGTATCAACGGGCTCGACACGCATTACATGTACCGCGACGTGGTGGATGTGGTTGAACAGGCTGGCGAGCGACTTGATCTGATCATGATCCCCAAAGTCGGCACCGCGGCAGATGTCTATGCCGTCGACATGATGGTCACGCAAATCGAGGATGCAAAGGGGTACAAAAAACGCATCGGATTCGAGCATATCATCGAAACTGCGTTAGGGATGCAGAACGTCAGTGAGATCGCGGCGGCGTCGAAGCGTAACGAAAGCCTGCATTTCGGCGTAGCCGACTATGCCGCCTCGACCCGCGCGCGGACGACTATTATCGGCGGTGTTAACCCGGATTATTCCGTTCTGACTGACGCCGATACGGACGGAGGACGCCTGACCCATTGGGGAGATATGTGGCACTATGCGCTTGCCCGCATGGTTGTGGCTGCCCGCGCCAATGGTTTGCGCCCGATCGACGGCCCTTTTGGAGACTTCCAAGACCCGGACGGCTACAAAGCCGCCGCAAAGCGCGCGGCAGTATTAGGCTGCGAGGGCAAATGGGCCATCCATCCCAGCCAGATTTCACTGGCAAACGATGTTATGTCGCCGGGCGACGCCGAAGTCACCAAGGCACAACGCATTCTCGAAGCAATGGCCGAAGCCGAAGCAGCGGGAAAGGGAGCGGTTTCGTTGGATGGCCGCCTGATCGACTATGCTTCGATCCGTCAAGCTGAAGTTATGGTTGAAAAGGCCCGTCAAATCGCAGCAGCATGATCGCCTCATGACTTTACAATCGTCCATGTCTCAACGCGATTGTGCCGCCAACATATTTGCCGAAGCCATAGCCGCGGCAGATCCGGCGGTATCCCTGAGCAGACGGCTGCAATCAGCCCCATTGCCTGCGCCCAAACAGGGTGGGCGCAGCATCCTGATCGCGATTGGCAAAGCGGCCCCAGCCATGATGGCGGAAGCCTTGCAAAACGTTCAGGGTGATCATGTCGCTCTGGCCGTGACCCATTCCGAAAACCAAGCGGTCGTACCCGGTGCAACTGTGTTGAACAGTGCACACCCCGTTCCGGACGAACGGGGCCTCAAAGCCGGTCGCCAGATCATTGATCTGCTCAGCGCAGCACGCGAGCAAGATCAGATCATAGCGCTGATCTCTGGCGGGGGATCGGCCCTTGTTCCGGCACCTGTGGACGGATTGTCCCTATCGGATAAGATTGTGGTCAACGAGCTCTTGTTGTCTTCCGGATTGGACATCGTGCACATGAACCTGGTGCGCCAGCATCTGAGCCAGCTCAAGGGCGGAGGGTTTCTGCGACACGGTTCACCTGCACCGGTCACAGCCTATATTCTGTCGGATGTGATCGGAGATGACCTGCGTGCCGTTGCCAGCGGCCCCACTTCTCCACCCATCGGAACCCAAGCCGATGCCCGCAGGATCTGCATTGGGGCTGGCATCTGGAAGCGTCTTCCCCAATCCGTGCGGGACCATCTAGAACACAGCGTTCCTGAACAGACGATAGCAGTTGAAGCGACAAATCATCTGATCGGGTCGAACACGATAAGCCTTGAGGCTGCGCATCGCTGTGCGGCGCAGTTTTGTCGGGCTGAAATTGCCTCCAAAGCACTGACAGGAGACGTGTCCGACGCTGCACGTCAGATTCTGCAAGCGGCCCGTTCTGTGGCTTCCGACCGCCCGGTCGCTCTGCTTTTCGGAGGGGAGACAACCGTCCGGCTGCTGGGTGCGGGTCTTGGTGGGCGCAATCAGGAACTAGCGCTGCGCGTCGCCCAACTGGCGCAAGGGGAAGCTATTCCCGGCAACTGGATTTTCCTCAGCGGTGGAACAGATGGCCGTGATGGTCCGACCCCCGCAGCGGGTGCGATTGTGGATGTGGGAACATTCGACCGTATCCGCGATGCGGGGCAAAATCCGTCCACGCTGTTAGCAAACAACGACAGTCACCGGGCATTGGGACTATCGGGTGATCTTCTGATGACTGGTGCGACCGGAACCAATGTTGCAGATATCCAAGTATTGCTGCTTGGACCTGATGCTTGAGCGCGCGCTAAGCTTGGCGGGCATCAAGGTTGATATAGCGTCAGAGATGTCGAATTGGAGAGTCATGCCTGAATCCGTCGAGAAAGGTCCGATTCATGCGATAGTCTGATTTCAAAGCCATAAAAGAGGCGTTTGTTCCAATGTCACAGGCGATGTTTTAGGCTCTGACGGAGGGATATAGGCATTATTTTTTGCGGAATGTTTGGCGTTGATCGGCGTGTAAGCATTTGTAATTTTCGTTCTAAAGCTGATTTTTGGAGTAGGGTTTGAACCTTTGGCCTTCAGGACATGGTCCTGACGAGGTGAGATCGTGCAGCAAACAGTCCGGTGGGCTGTTTGTAGATCCGACGGGCGGTTCTGTTGTATTTGGTTGCGGGAGGGCGCAAACGCCGTTGTCGAACGCAGTTAAAATGCGTGATGAAAGCGTATTCTTTTTGAAAGAAGACGTCCCTCTCAATACACTTGTATGACCGCATTGAGCCCAAAGCAGCCGAATTGAAATCGCGACCTTCGCTCATTCAGCAAAACGAGCGCATTAGACACGCGCTGCATCGCAACCTAACATGCGGCCGTTGGTCGTGGCCGCAACGATGTCGGAAAGGCCTATGGCCGAGTTGCGGACGAGGTCGACTGCCGAAATCGTTCTATAAAATGCTATTTGCCAGCAACTGATTGCAATAATTTTCCGTTCTCAAGACGAGTAAATCGCGAGGGAAGTTGTCCACTTCGCAATTCTGTCGAAATTGGATATCGAAAACAATGGTCAACCGCCCTGCTTTTCACTTCGACAACGCTGCGCGTGTTTCGGCAAGACCCTCATAAACGGCGTCGACCACAGTTGGGTGCATGTTGTGCCCTTGGAGCCAAGACCTCGGGTCGTTGGCAAGCAGCGGGTCGAGTTCAGCCATTGCATCAAAAGCTGCTTTAGAGGCCTCGGTGTTAGCAAGCTGGTTGTGCGCGATGGCAAGCATCGCCTGACCGAACGACCACCCATCGATGGCAGCCCTGTCTGCGTTTGCGAGCATTTCTGGCCAGTCCTTTTTGAGCAAACTGTCAGCGGTTAGCACGTGATAGTAAAATGGCGGCGGCGCGACCGACGCATCGATGGCCCGGCGCATGGTTGGTGCTGCCTCTGAAAAACGGCCGGCGATCGCGTATCGGATGGCAAGGTTGGCGACCGCTGCCGGATCGTTCGGGTTCACCTCTACCGCTTTTCGCGCATAGTCTATCGAACGCTCCATATCGCCAGCGTATTGCTCAACATGCGACATCGCCTGGAGCGCGTCGGTATCTTGCGGGTCCAGATCGAGCGCGCGAGTCGCGGCGTCGCGCGCCAGATCAAATGCCGCCTCTCTCGACAGGTCGGTCTCTGTCCGAAACGGGCTGCATCGTTGCGAACATATGCAAGCATGGCCCAGGCGCGGGCATAGTCAGGGTCTTCGAGAACAGTCGCTTCCAGACATTCCCGAACTGCCGGATACTCATCGCGGTGGTAGGTGCGCCGGTAAATCTGCGCACTCGCCACACAGGAAAAGCCCCGCAAACTGTGATCGTTCGGATTATCGAGCCGCGTTCCGCGCACGTCGCGTAGCACATAGCCGTGCTGTTGCCCGATGCGAGATGCGAATTGTGACGCAATTTTTTCCTGAATGCCGGTGATGCTGAGGCCTTGGGTACCTTCTATGAAACGCTCACTCCACAAAACCTGTGCATCAGCGGCGCGGATCAGACTTGCGCGAACGTAAAGCAAACCGTCTTCCCGCCACACGCTGCCCTGCATTGTCTTTGCCCCCTAAAATTGGGCCACTACTTTGGCCGAGAAGGGGGAACAAGAGATGGCTCGGAAGCGATACTCGGACGAAGACATTCTGAAGCTGCTGCGTGAGATTGAACTGAAGCTGGCAGATGGCGACGATGTTCGGACAGCCTGTCGTGGTGTTGGTGTCAGCGATGCGACCTACTACAATTGGCGGCGTCGGTTCGGTGGCATGGGCAAGTCGCAACTGTCGGAGTTGCGCAGCCTGGAGAAAGAAAATGCCCGGCTGAAGAAGATCGTGGCCGAACTGGAACTGGACAAGCTGATCCTCAAAGAAAGTCTGAACTACCTAAAACCGAGGGCCTGACGACGAGCCAACTTCGTCAGGCCGTCATTCATGCTCGCCAGAAGCTTGGCACATCAGAGCGTCGCACCTGCAAGGTGGTCGGCCTTGCACGCAGCTCCATGCAATACCAGGCCGTAGAGAAGAACGATGATGCTCTTCGACTGGCCATGATCCGTCTGGCCAAGAGCTATGGCCGGTATGGCTACCGTAAGGTGGCGCAGCTGCTTCGGGTTGAGGGCTGGCGTGTCAATCACAAGAAGGTAGAACGGCTGTGGCGGGAGGAAGGTCTGCAACTCCCGCAGCGGCACAAGAAGAAGCGTCGCCTGTACCACAAGGACAGTTCGATCATTCGGCTCCGACCGACGCATCCCAACCATGTCTGGAGCGTCGATTTCGTTCACGACAAGCTGAGCAATGGGCGGAGCTACAAGATGCTCACGGTTCTGGATGAATACACCCGCCAGGCGCTTGCAGTGGAAGTTCGGACCCGCATGGGTTCTGAAGATGTGCTGGAGGTTCTCTACGGGCTGTTCCTGCGCCACGGAAAGCCTGATTTCGTTCGAAGCGATAACGGCCCAGAGTTCTCTTCACGAGCAACCCAGAGTTGGCTCGAGAAGGTCGGTGTGAACCCGATCCGGATCTACCCGGGGCTCTCCCTGGGAGAACGGATACAACGAGAGGTTCAATGGAACGCTCCGCCGCGAGGTTCTCAATTCCGAATGGTTCACAACGACCAAGCAAGCACAGATCGTGATCAATTGCTGGCTCAGGCAATACAACCACACCCGACCCCATCAGGCCCTCAACATGCGCCCACCAGTCCCCGAAACTCTAGTCCGAAATGGCCCAGAACATGGGGGCTAGACAACAAACGTTGGGCATACGACGAAGTGGGCTTTTGTGCGCAGGCGCATTCTGCGCGGTTGCACCTGCACCCGGTCGAATTGCGCGCTTTGCAATCGAGTTATCCTTTGAGCCGTTCTACCACCTGAACCAACACCAAGGCAAAGCGCTTCAGAACCCACTTATGCGTTCTATGAGCCAGTACATCGATACCGACCCGATGCCATAGGCTGTAATCACAGTCGCCCTTTGGCTAACTGGACGTGCCATCAATCGCCAGATCGCGACAAGAAGTGCCAAGGCCCCGACAAAACTCAACTGGCCGGCCTCGACGCCCAGGTTGAAGGCAAGCAAGGCTGCAGGAATATCGTTTGAGGGTAGTCCGATATCGGCCAAAGCGCCTGCAAAACCAAGGCCATGCAAAAGCCCAAACCCGAAACAAACGACCCAGGGCTTCTGCTTTGAAAGTCGGAAACGCCCGTCTCCAACCTTAACAATTTCCATCGCCAGAAAAACAATAGAAAGCGCAATGATGGCCTCGACCGGCGGACCAGGGACATTCAGAAAACCAAGCGTTGCCAATGCCAGTGTTATTGAATGCGCCAGTGTGAATGCTGTGACTGCTCCCACCAGTCTCCACGGATCGCGGACCAGAACAAACAACGCGAAGACAAACAGCAGATGATCCCAACCTTCCAGTATGTGTTCAAAACCCAACTGGAAATACGCGGTGAAAACAGACCATGTGGTCTGTTCAGAAGGTATGTTCTGAACGGCTGTCTCTGGTGTGAACCGAAGCGTCGTGGGCTCAGCCTGCAGGGGCTGCACTCGGACCAATACGTCGTTCTTTTGAACCTCCAGACCTTCTATCTGGATGGGTTGGCCCGCAATATCCCCGCGGCACTCGATAACCCAGGAAGAAACCCATGCTCTGCCATCGGAAATTGGGGTAGGGCCGCGCGCCGGGGTGCAACCATCCGGCGCCATGACATCAATCGCCATGGGTTGACCATTCACATCGGGTTTTCGCCAATGAACGCTCCAGGTGTCCGATGTGATTTGGCGAATTTCCAAGTACCCCGGATCAAGCGCATGCGCCGAGGCATTTCCTGCAACCCACGCAATCAGCAAGGCAAACAGTAGGCCAAATACAGCTTTCATTTGGTTTGACCTGAGAGAGCGGGCACTATGATCTCATAGTTGGCAGCAAGAATCTCATATTGCGCCTGCGCCAGATCTTCGCTCATCACGCGACGCCAATCCCGCAGCACGGCATCGTGAATTTCTGACAATGGGGGTATTTGGCTAGGTTCGATGTCTTGCACCTGAACTAGATGGACTCCGTAACCCGACTGGATCGGGCCAGCCCACTGACCTTTATCCAATGTTGTAAGACCCTTGGAAAAGCCAGATCCAAAGACCGAGTCTATCACTCTGGTCGCAGTCAAGGGCATAGATGCGGGCAGCAGTGTCGAGGCGCCCAGGTCGGAAACCTCATCTCCCGCGCGCAGGGCGGCCAATACCCCCTCGACTTCAGCTTTGTTTGGCTCCTCACCAATAAAGACCTGAATGAAGGCCAGCTTGCTGGGCGTCGCATAGCGCTCCGAGTTGTTTTGCAAAAAGGCCTCTAAATCTTCGTCTTCCGGAACAACAGACGTGGCGATCGCTTCGGTCAGGAAATCCATTTTTTGACTGAGACGAGACCGGATCACAGAGTCTCCGCGATCAAGGCCAAGCTTTCTGGCTTCTCTGACCAGTACCTCTTCGCGAATTGTTGCATCAGTCAAAGCTTGCAGCTCGGCACCGCTTGGGCGCCGTTTCCACCGTGCTTCAAACTGATCAGACAAAAGCGCGATATCGTTTTCGTCGATTGTTATTGTCACAAAATCTTCGACAGTCTCGTTTTCCGGCGCAACTATTTGGAACCAAATGAAAATAGCTGCTCCAATCAGGAAGAAATGGAACAGGGGTTCTTTCAATATTCGCATGAAGGCTCCTGCATGAAACGCGCTCCGGTTTTACGTATCGATGCTGACATCAGTCGATTGAGCATTGCAAGAAAATCAACGCTACGCACAAATCAATCGTCTGGTGAATGGGCCGAGGTAAAGGCTTCTACCTCGGTTGCCAACGCCGTGATCGGCAGTGTTACTCTGCCGGTGTATACCAAATCGGGGAAGAGTAAGCGCGTTCCTGATGTGTGAGCACCGCGTCTTCGGGCAATTCGGCGCCAAATCTCAGCTTATCGTAAAGGATCCAACGCGGTGTTGGAATTTCGATCGCACGTACGTAATAAAATGCGCGTGCATTTGGATCGAATTCAGGATCAGACCAAACGGTTACAAGTTCGGCAGTTCCAATCGTGTTGGTCCAACTGGCGGTTTCAACATCAACTGTGTTTCCAACCGCAGGGATCTTGCCGTTTTGGTCAGCAACACGGTTGTCCGACCACGCCACATCGTAAACCTTTTCCTGCAAGGCCCCTTCAGAATCCAGCCAACCCTTTACCACCTGCACGCGATCCAGATTGGCACCAACCGGGTCGCGTAGTGCAGCGATCAGGAATGCGGGCGCACCTTCACCCTCGCGAGGTCGCAGATCCGAGCCCATCGGAACACCTTTGGTGTAGCCCACATCAGCAAGGAAGCGTGTTTCAACATCCGCGTCACTGAAACCCCAACCGCCAAAGAACCGCAGACCGATCCGAGGTCCGGTGGTTGCATAGGTTTCGCGTCGCTTGAACGCATCGAAGATTGCAGCGCGAGTATTATCGGTCGCCCAAACTGCCGTGTATCCCGATGCGACAAGAAGGTCGCCAGGAATTTCGCCAAGGTCATTGGCGATGAAAGGATGCTTTATTCTCGTGGCCGATGGTTCAACGCTGACGGATTTTCCAAAGAAGTTGTCTTCTTCGGCAGTTGCCAGAGACGTATGGCTGTCCGTTGCTCCGCCCATGCCGAACTTATATGGGTTAACGCCGAACTTTTCTTCTAACAACAAACCGCGCTTCAAAGCTTCTCGGGCGTATTCGCCAGCCAGCATGTCATCGGTTTTCAACTCGGTTATGTCGAGGTTGCCGACGTCCCAGTTTTCGTAATCCGCGAATTCATCATCGGGGCTCAGGAAGGGGTGCGCTTCGCCGTCGCCCTTGATCTGCGTGACTTCATAGTGGGGTTCCCATTTCGCGCGGGCGGCCACATATTCCTCGTCTACCTTGCCACCGTGATAGGTGTCTTCGGTCGGGAACATCCATCCGTTCGAAAGGTTGCCATTATGGGCGAAAGCTACCGCCCGACCGCCCGTTTTTTCTTGATAGTCTTCCAGCCATGCATAGAGCGCCTTTGGGTCGGTATCACCAAAGGGTGGTTGCGTGACCGGCGGCACCATCTGAAGCGCCCTGATCGGCCCATCACGCAGCATGACGTTTCGGTGCAGGTTGAAACCCTTGGGTACAGAGGTCCATTCGAATCCGATGAACGCCGTGAAATTGCCGGGGTCGTTATGTTCTTCCGCAGCCAGAACGATTTGTTCCCATGTAAAAGCAAATGCATCTGCACCTGGGCTGTAAGACTCCAGAAGAACTTCTGGCAGGGTCATTTGCGAAAAGTTGGTGATGATGTCGAACGCCGCTTTGCCAGCCTCTTCGCCGCCTGCCTTGTAACCTTCGTACCATTCCAAACCTTTTGGATCGGCAAGAACGCCCGGCTTGCCAGCCTGAAGGTCCGGGGCAAATCCCATTAGGTCAGTGTGATCCGTGAGAACCATCCAGTCCAGAGGCCGGGCCAGTCTCACTGGTTGACCCGTGGAAGAAATGACCTGTTCGCCTTTTGCAAAGCGCCAAGCTTCATCAGGTAACAGTGTGTTCCCGAAAGCACCTGCATCCAGCGAAAGTCCGGTGTGAAGATGCGAGTCTCCCCACAGCGGGCGCTCAGGGAAAGTCCGGTTCGCATATGGTGAATACGGCTGCTTTGAGAACAAGCCTTCCGCCGCTTCTTCGCTAGGAACAGCGTCGGCAAAGACCGTCGATGATGCCAGCCCCAGTGAGATAGAACAAACAAAAGCTCGAAGCATATAGACCTCCCTACTCAAGATCGCCCGGTGGTGCCCGTGACTTACATCTCAAGAATTAATATTCCTATTTCTCTATATAACATCAATTTTCCATTTGTGGGAATACTCAGCTCTCGGCTTTGTCACGATGATGCAAGTAGGAGTGTGGCTGCCGAAGTTGGTCTGAAAATGACTCGATAAGTCATAGCCTCGATTGTTGGGCTCAACATTGAGAACGGAAGCTTTGGAGAAATTGCGGTTTGAATTGGCGAATGTCTATCGTGAGCCATGTATGCACTTTAGCAAAGTCGGCATAGCTGCGCTTAGATGACATTCTTGGCTATCGCGGTCTGGATCATTTTGGGCTCTCCTTAAACCTATGCCGCGACTTGCACCGAGGGCCGCTCTGGTACGAAACGACTTTTGCGGCACGCGTGTGAGCAGACAAAACGCGGGACAATCCGGACACTTGGATGAATGGCGACGACGCGCATTTCAGCACATCGTTCCGATCGGCTAGGCAACGACCGCCGAGGTCACGACAGACGGAATTGGCACGTCCCATTCAGGACCCGCACCGTGCTTTGCCAGAACTTTGGCCACAACCGCCGCTCGGATTGCGGCCGAATTCGTTGTAGGTTGAGGGCGCAAAAGGGCGCCACCTCGGGCCGTTCCTTCAAGAAAGAAATCGAACGGTGCGCCCGGATCACTAACCTGCCATTTCGACGCGACGAAGGTTTGATGGCAATCTGAAAAACCGGCCTTGGCGAGTACGGGAAAGGCGATAGTCGGATCGGCATAATCATTTGCCCCGGGACCCGGTGGCAAGGCAATCTCTGGCAACCCGTGTTCCTCAATGGCGCCAAAAACATACCCCAGTGCAGTGTCAACTTCGGGCCCGCACCACACCGAATACGCCTGCCGACCGCCGTCGCGCAAAACACGGCGAACTTCTGCCAACACTTTCGGGGGGTCCGGCATATGGGGCATTCCAAAGCCAATTGTTACAGCGTCAAACGTATTGTCTTCAAAGCTCAAGGCCACCGCATCGCCTTCAACGAACTGAGCCTGTGGCACCGCCAGCCGCGCCATCTCAAGCATGGCGGGTGAGAAATCAAGGCCCGTTACGCGAGCACCTGTGTTGAAAAGGCCTGCGGATACATTGCCATGTCCGCAGCACAAATCGAGCACACGAGTGTCCGGTCCAGCACAAACCGCAGCGACCCGGTGTGGGACAACCATGTCCGCCGCCTTGGCAAACACCTCGGCATAGGACTGTGCCACATCGCACTTGGCCCATTCGCGCCTTTCGAGGGCGGCAAATGTGTCCTGTTCCTGATTGTCAGGCATCCAACATCTCCTCAATCGCCACGTTTTGGAGGACCGCCGAAAGGGGCAAATTGTCAAGTTCGCCAAGTGAAATGGGCATTCGCCGTCATTTGCGGGTAGGTTGCTTTGGGTGCACGCGCTCGACGCGTTTGAGGATCGAAACCGGTGACAGGGCGGTGTGGTTCGCTGCATTACGGGCAAGTTCCGGGCCCTCGTAGATCATTCCCCGGTCCATTCAGGCATCGGTTCTTTGCGGGTGAAGGCCCCGATACCGGCCTCGGCATCTTTGGCCATCATGTTTTCCGCCATCGTGCGACCGGCAAAGGCGTAGGCCTCTTCCAGCGGCATTTCGAGCTGTTCGTAATAGGCACGCTTGCCGATCTTGACGGCGGACGGCGATTTGTCGGCAATGATCCAAGCCATTTCTGTGGATGCCGCTTCCAGTTCCGCCAAGGGCACCACGCGGTTGACCAACCCCATTTCGGCGACGCGGGCTGCGGGCAAGAATTCCCCCAAAAGCAACATTTCCATCGCCAGCTTGCGCGGCACATTGCGCGAAAGCGCGACCATCGGGGTTGAGCAAAATAGCCCGATATTCACGCCCGATGTTGCGAAAGTTGCGTTGTCGGCGGCCACCGCCAGATCACAGGACGCAACAAGCTGACACCCCGCCGCTGTGGCAATCCCTTTGACCTCGGCGATTACAGGTTGCGGCAAGCGCACCACCCGAAGCATCATCGCCGAACACGTCGCAAACAGGTCTTGGAAATACTGAAACCCACCGTCGGCATCCGCCCGGCGCGCCGACATTTCTTTGAGGTTATGACCCGCGCAAAAGTGATTGCCGCCGGTACGCAAGATCACTGCTTTGACACTGCGATCTTCTGCGATTTCGTCAAATGTGTCAGACAGAGCGCGTAGCATCGCCTCTGACAACGCATTAATCGACTTGGGCGCGTTCAGAGTCAGAACGGTAACGCCATCGATGTCAGCCCGCAGGATCAAATCATCGTTTTGCATTTCGCCCTCATAGGCCATTGAGTGGAACTTTCAGCATAGGTGCGCCGCTTTCGTCGCACGGGATTTCGCCGGCCCGCATATTCACTTGCAGGGACGGTATGATCAGTTTGGGCATCGCCAGCTGCGCGTCACGCTCCGTCCGGAACTTGATGAAATCTTCGCGCGATTTGCCAGCACCCACATGGATGTTGTCGGCACGTTGCTGGCCAATTGTGGTCTCCCACGCGATGGCGCGCCCACCGGGGCCATAGTCGTGGCAGATGAACAGGCGCATCTCGCCCGGCAGGCTCAGCACGGTTTGGATAGAATCGTAAAGCTGCCCTGCATCACCACCCGGAAAGTCTGCGCGGGCTGAGCCGCCGTCAGGCATAAAGAGCGTGTCACCGGCAAAGGCGGCGTCGCCAATCACATGCACCATGCAGGCTGGTGTGTGGCCCGGCGTGGCAATCACAAAGGCCGTCATTTCGCCAATGGTGTAGGTGTCACCATCCTCGAACAAAGCATCAAACTGCGACCCGTCGCGTTGAAATTCCGTGCCTTCGTTGAAGATTTTGCCGAAGGTGTCCTGAATTTCGATGATGCCTGCACCAACGCCAATTTTGCCACCCAGCCTATCCTGAATTTAGGGTGCAGCAGACAGGTGATCGGCATGGACATGGGTTTCAATGATCCACTCCACCGACAAGCCTTGTGACTGGATGGCGTCGATCAAAGCGATCGGCACTGTCGTAAGTGATCCGCCCGGCGGCGTAATCCATATCCAGAACGCTGTCGATTATTGCACAGGCGTTAGATGCGGGGTCTTTCACGACATAAGAAATCGTGTTGCAGGCAGGATCAAAGAACCCTTCGACACTAGGCTTTGCTGCCATATTGAGATTTGGGAAATTTGTTGAAGGTTCCATGATTTATTCCAGCGCGCCCCCGGCCTTTTTCCAGGCGCCAACGCCTCCGGTCAGGTTCACAACGGGCGACAGTCCCATATCCATGGCCACCACCGCCGCCATGGCAGAACGCCCACCCGATGCGCAATAGAACACGTAAGTCTTATCTTGACTGAACTCCGGCTTGTGCGCAGGACTTTCCGGGTCGATGTGGAATTCCATCATGCCGCGCGACGATGCGACAGCACCCTCAATGACGCCGGTTTTGGCCTATTCCGTACCATCGCGCTGATCGACAAAAACGTGATCGAGCGAGCCTACCAAGGCCAATGCCTCTTCGGCACTGATCGCAGGCACCGCTTTCGTGGCCACCTTTACGATGTCTTTCGCGCTTTTGGTGATCGTCTGAGCCATGTTTGGTTTCCTTTTTCGATTGGTTTTGAGCCAGTCCAATAGTGCGTCGAGCGGCCAATTTATGGCACCGCTACAGCCGTATGCGCAGGCAGAGGCCACATGAGTTTCTGTGCCGCTCTCAGTCAAATTGCGAGATCAAGACGGGGCTTCCAGAACGGGCGGAACAGCTCGATCTTGGGGCAGCGGTTCATCACCACCTTCAGCCCCGCTTCTTCGGCAAGCGCGGCCGCGCGGTCATCATAAACGCCGATTTGGCCCCAAAGCACCTTGGCGCCGATTGCAATGGCTTTCTCGGTGATCGCGTAAAGTTCCTCTTTCGGGCGGAAGACCTCGACCATATCCACGGGCCGGTCGATCTCTTCCAGCGAATGAACGACAGGTATGCCGCGAATTTCGATCAGCTTTGGGTTTGGATTGACAGGGATCATGTCATAGCCCGTTTCGTGCAGCACACGCAGCACGCCATAGCTGAACTTGGTCTTGTCGCCACTGGCCCCCACCATCGCAATGGTTTTGACCGAACGCAGGATGTCCGCCAGATATTCGGGCGCGTAATCATACAGGTGATCGATGTCAGCTTCGGGCATTTAAGCCTCCTTAGGGGTCGCGATATCCGCCTTCAGCTCATGCGGCTCCAGCGGATCAAGGAAGGGGTTGCGATAAAGTTTGTCGTGGCTTTCGACGCCGATTTCCAATATGCAATCGCTCACCGCGCGGGCCACACACAGCAGAACATAGCCATTGTTGATCTGGCGATTGTTCAACGCCACTTGCCTGCGCTGATCCACTTCGCCAGCTGTCAGTTTGGCCGCACAGGTGATGCAGCCGCCGTATTTGCAGCCATAGGGCAGATCGACTCCCTGTTCGCGTAAAGCGTCCAGCAACGGACGGCGGGCGTCGACCTGATAGGTCGCATCATCGCGGTTGGCGATTGTGATTGTGCGGGTTTCGCTCACAGCCAGATGTCGCTTGTACAATCGCCACCGGGATAGCGGGTTTCATGGCAGCGGCTTGGTCCGTTTGGCTCTTTGCCAAAATCAACAACGAAATCTTCGTTGATTTTCATACCGCCGTTTTCGACATCACAGTCGATCATCAGCATGACACCGCCCTGGGTGCGAATTTCCGGATAGAACTGGTTGTCCCAGGTCGAGAACAGCGAGGTCGTGACATAAAGCCGTTTGCCATCAAGCGAGAGCTGATACATTTGCGGCCCGCCTGCCACTTTGACGCCATTGACCTCGGGCGCTTTGCCCAAAAGCCCGCCCATCCAAACCTGCCCGGTCAAAACAGGATTATGCGGGTCAGAGATGTCGTACTGGCGCATATCGCCGTGCAACCAGTTATTGAGGTAAAGGTATTTGTCGTCCATCGATACAAGGATGGCCGACATCACACCGGGCACGGGAATAGGCCATTCGGGATGCGGTTCATTCTCCACATCAATGATCTTTTCCCATTCCCATTTCCCAGCTTCGGACTTCCAGAAATGGATGACATTGGCGCTAAGCGCGGCACCGCAGAACCCATGTGTACTGTCAGGATCATGCAGAAACTTTACCTCCAGCGGGATCAGGCCGTCTTCGCCGAGATACATCGTCTCGACCGGCACCTTTTTCTCAAAATCCCAGATGTGCAGGCGGCGACCGTATTTCAGGTGGCCCACTTCTTCCAAATCAAACCCTGGCATGAATGTGTTGGGTGCGGCCCATTCGGAACTGACCATCACGTTATGGCGCGGCTGGTACCAGAAGTCATAACCAAACGGGATATCGCCCATTGAGTTTTCCCAACGACCAACGATCTCGAATTCTTTGTTGAGGTGCAGATAACCACCGGGCGCTTCGCCCTGTGCGTCACCTAAGAAGGAAATGATGATCTCAGAGCCCAAACAATGCACGGTGTGTGGGCCGCTCAGATTGGTTTTTGACTTGATCTCGGCCCCGTCAATCACCTTATGAAGGCGCGGAGCAAACGGGTCCGTCGCGGTGTCGATCACATGGATATTGTTGGACCGCACGCCTGGCACCAGCAGGTAGTTACGGCTCATGCCCGCGTCGTCGTGGCAGGAAGAACAGGCATTCCAGCCCATGTGATGCAATTCATCCCCGATGCCGGGCATCTCTAAGCGATGGATGACTTGTGAATAGGTCGGGCTTTCCGGGTCGGCGTCCACGGTGGCTAGGTAGTCCGGCTTTTGAATGCCGGTGCCGGTGTAGATGGCAATTGTGTACAAGAGGTTTTCACGCGGCGCTTTGATCGCCTCGGCAGGGCTTGCATACCCCGGGCCACAACATGCTCCGTCCATCTTCACATTCCTCCCTTGCGATCATTTGAAGATTCTCGTAAATCGATAAAAAGATTCTCGCAAGGTAAAAATATGCATCTGGAACGCCTGACATTCATCC
The DNA here is from genome assembly GCF_059610805.1 of Ruegeria sp. CDSC025. Classification (NCBI taxonomy): domain Bacteria; kingdom Pseudomonadati; phylum Pseudomonadota; class Alphaproteobacteria; order Rhodobacterales; family Roseobacteraceae; genus Ruegeria; species Ruegeria sp. CDSC025. Next base: position 15,415 of record NZ_JBXWOJ010000025.1, read on the forward strand.
TCGAAGTTGTTGGACAAAAGGGCGAGACTACAGTGGCCGAGATTTGCGCTCATTCTGACCTGCCTAAGCCGTCTGCCTACCGGTTGGTGCAGGACCTCGTCGGTGTGGGTCTACTGGAACCTGTTGCCCGTGGTACATTCACAATCGGCTCCCGCCTGAAGCGGATCACGAAAAGTGACCACTCTGACCGCGCACTGCTAGAGGTGATTGCGCCTGCGCTAAAGCAAGCCGCTAAACAATATGGCACCGCATTTTTCCTGTCCCGTCTGCGCGGAAAATCCGTGGAAATTATTCACGTTGAAACACCTGACACTGGGGTCTCCTATCTCCATCCCGGTTTGGGGAAACGACCCTTGCATGCCTGTTCCTGCTCTAAGGCCGTTGCTGCATTCTCACCCGACTTGTTTTTGACCAGCGAAATGGAAGGCCGGCTGCGCGCCTACACCGAATTCACCCTGACAAACGTGCAGGACTTGGAAGCCGAGTTTGACACCATTCGCAATCGCGGCTTCGCAGAATGCGTGGAAGAGATTGAGCGCGGCATGTGTTCGGTGGCAGCTCCCCTTGCGCCAAGCGGGCCAGGTTCCACGATGTCCATCGGTGCAACCGGATCGGTACGGGTCTTTACGCCAGCGTTCCGCGAAAAACTTGGTCCCCAGATCTCCCTTATTGCGCGTGAAATGTCTGCAAATTTGGGTTGGGACGCGGCGCAGGATGCCAAAATATCAGGCTAACTTTTAGGTGGTCTTCGAATGTGGGCCACTTCTAAATCTGATCTGAACTGACCTCCGCTCCACACAAACAAAAATGCAACGCCGAACGTTCGAACGTCTCGCAGCATTCAGAAGAAAGGGCTCGGTGCAGTCATCTGACAAAAATCGTCGGATGTCCAAGGCGCGATCTTAGGCGGACATTCATTGATCGGAACTCGCTAAAAAACCATGCCGTTCAAAGACTAGTGTCAGACATTTCTCCTGCGCCCGATTTGACGATATCCATCTCATCTGAGGCATAGGGTTTAAGCAGTTCAAAGGCCTCCGCAGCGCTGCCATCCAACCAGACCTCATAGTCACAAGGATGGAGTATGACCCGCATTCTCTGCGGATGTATCGGACGCACAATGTCATTCGCTGAGGTGGTTAACTTCGCCGCGTTTGCTTCCACGGTGCTTTCAGTTGTGATGGCGCAACGCAAAAGCCCGCTCTGGCACGGTGTGTAATATATTGATATT
>NZ_JBXWOJ010000026.1:0-16071 GCF_059610805.1 Ruegeria sp. CDSC025
CAGGTGCCCGAAGGTCTTCCTCTCAGCAATCGCCATCGCAGCTCTCGTCATCTATTGGCTATGAGTCCTGACCCTAGGCGCCAACAGTTCGACCAACCGGTTTCCTCGAACCGGACCTTCATGCAAAGCGCAGCATTTTCAACCGCTCAAGACCCAAAGCGCGCACACAGCGGACTTCTGCCGACAGGTTACTGTCGTCTTCTGATCACATACTGGTATCATCAAGCCCAGCAAAAGGTCTGATCTGTCCGGAGGAGCAGACGCTCGCTTAAATGCCGCGAATATTGGCATCGGACCCAGGTGAAATCAAAGTGCAACCGTGCATAACACCGCGCAGTTCGGCGAGGCCGCGCATTCTGCCTATGAGCGGGTAGCCGGGCTGGGAAGGACGAGCGAGATCGTTCAGCAAAGCGTGGCCATGGTCCGGGCGCATGGGAATCTCATAATCTGATCGCCCCTGATTGCGGCGCCGCGTTTCTTCGACCATCAAGGCGCGAATTGTTGCAACCATATCTGTGTCTCCGGCCAAATGTTCGGACTCGGAAAAACTATGGCGATTGCGGTCGCTTGAACCGTCCCGCACGGTATTGCGAAGATGTACAAAGTGGATCCGATGGCCGAGCTGAGCAATGAAGGATACTGGGTCGAAGTCTTCGGCAACACCCAATGACCCGGTGCATAGCGTTGCTCCGTTTGCCGGGCTGTCAACGGCATCCAACACGGTCGCGTAATCACTTTGCGACGACATGACCCGTGGAAGCCCAAGCAGTGGAAAAGGTGGGTCATCTGGATGGCAACAGAGCCGGACGCCGAGGTCTTCGGCCGTTGGAACAACCTCGGAAAGGAAATCAACCAGGTTGGAGCGGAGGGTTTCGGGCGTCACGCCAACATATGCGTCGAGGTTTCGTTTCACGTCCTCAAGAGACCAATTGTCGTTCGCCCCCGGCAAACCAGCGACGATATTGTTCGACAGTTTCAGGCGATCTCCATCACCCAGATCTGCAAACCGGGCCCGTGCGGCTTCTATGATCACCGCTGAATAATCTTGCTCTGCGCGTTGCCTGCATAGGATGAAACAATCGAACATGACAAAATCCAAGAGATCAAACCGCATTGCGTGCCCACCATGTGGCAGCGGATGGCTCAGGTCTGTGCGCGTCCAATCCAGCACTGGCATGAAGTTGTAGCAGACTGTGTGAATGCCACATTCGGCCAAATTACGTAGGCTTTCCTTGTACATTTCAAGGTGTTGCCTTACCGGGCCGGTTTGCGATTTGATCGCTTCGGAAACCGGAACGCTTTCAACAACGTCCCAGGTCAATCCAGATGGAACGCCTCCGGGCTGCTCAATCTGTTGCTGCCGCTCTTTGATGTGCTCGACTGACCAAACCTCTCCTGTTGGAACATGGTGCAAGGCTGAGACGATGCCGGTTGCACCGGTTTGCCTGATTTCGCCAATGGAGATCGCATCAGAAGGGCCAAACCAGCGCCAAGTCTGTTTCATAATATTGCTACTCCTTGATCAAGACGTATCACTAACCCGTCTCATCCTTACCAAGATCTAAGTTAACCGGGACGAGTGCGCCTTTGTGACGGACGACATGGCCTGCCAGACGACACCCCTTGCGTATGCCTGTTGCCAAATCATCCTGCCTAACAACGCTTACCAAGACACCTGCATTGAAACTGTCCCCTGCCGCAGTGGTATCGACAATGCCCCTCGCTGGATCAACGCCTACCTCTCCACGTTGACCTGCTTTTTGAAAAACCACAGGCTGCGCGCTGTTCTTGACGACAATCTGATCGACACCAGCCTTTGCATACCGATCCAGCGTCGCAATTGAATCGCCGTCCCCGAACCATACGGCTTCGTCATCATAAGATGGCAGAACGATATCGGATTGCGCAGCAGCTTTCATAACTGTGTCTGTCATTTCCTGCGGCGTAGACCAAAGCTGTGGTCTTAGATTTGTATCAAAGGCAACAGTCGTTCCGGATGCACGTGCACGACGCAACGCATCGAACAGCATTTCGCGTGATTGTGGATCGAGAATAGCGAGGGTTATTCCAGAATAGTAGATTAAGTCTGCGCCCTTAACTGCCCGCCCGAGTGCAATCTCGTCGACCGCAAGTTGCCTGGCGGCAGAGTCGCTGCGCCAGTATGAAAAACTGCGCTCACCATTGCTGAGATGGATGAGATATAGCCCAATCGTTTTGCCCGCAATGACTTGGACGTGCGTGTCGGATATCCTGCTGTCTTTCATGAACGCCCGCAGATCCTGCGAAATCGCATCATCTCCGACAGCCGTCAGATAGTTGACGTCGATATCTGCGGCGATTTGTGCAAGATACCATGCTGTATTGAAGGTATCGCCCGCAAAACCAAGCTTGAATTCACCAACCCGTTCAGATGGGGCAAGTTCTGCCATGCATTCGCCGATTGCCAGTACACGCATATCAGTTACAGAAAATCATCGCGGCGGGGCGTGAAACTGTCGACCAATGTCCCAGGTTCCAGGCATGTGCAGCCATGGGTTTGGCCGGGCGGGATGACAAAACTTTCACCGGGGCCAAACTCTTGTTCGTGCTCACCCAACGTAAACCGAAATCGACCGCTTTCGACATAGGTCGCCTGCACATGCGGATGGCTGTGTAGGGCACCAATCGCCCCGGTCGCGTAAAACCGGAAGGCAACAACCATGAGGTCAGGATGATCAGATAGCACCTGCCGCATGACATGTTCACCTGTAGAGACGATCGGGAAATTGGGCACAGGTTCTCTCCTTGCTTGTTAGGAAAACAGCATGCCACCGTTGAGATCAATGTTTGCGCCCGTGATGAAGGCACTGTCCTCGCAGGCCAGAAATAAAACGAGATTTGCAGCGTCATCGACATGACCCTGACGCTTTAGCGGTGCGTTGGCTTCAAAGCCGCGTCGACCAGCATCAGGTGTATGAACATTGTGAAAATCGGTATCGATCATGCCAGGACAAAGTGCATTCACACGAATGTCGGGGCCGACCTCTTTTGCCAAACCGCGTGTCATGGTCATGACCGCACCCTTGGCTGTGGCATAGGCGACGGCACCCGGTCCACCACCATCGCGCCCGGCCTGACTGGCGAGATTGACGATAGTTCCAGACGTCATCCTGGACAGGCAAGCCTGCGTCATCAGGAATGTGCTGGTCAGATTCAGGCTCATCACGGCGTCCCAATGTTCAACAGACATTTCCGCAATGGTTTTGCGGGCGATCAGACCGCCTGCATTATTGACCAGAATATCGACGCCGCCAAAGGTTTCGACCGTGCGATACACAAGCGCGTCAACATCCGCCTTCTTGTTCAGGTCGCCCTGCACGGCAATCGCCTTACCGCCGTTGGCTTCGATTGCGGCAACAGCTTCATCCGCGCCGTTTGAGCTGGAAAAATAGTTGATCGCAACATTTGCGCCTTCAGAGGCGAGTTTGATCGCAACCGCGCGGCCAATATCACGGCCTCCTCCGGTTACAATGGCGGTTTTACCTGCAAGTTTCATGTCGGTCCTTCCTATTACAAAGCGCCAGCTTCGCTTGTGTCACGGATTTCAGTTGGCTGCCCTCTCAGAGCGCTCACAGCGCAAGTTGAGACGCCATTATCGGAACGCCCCCGGCATAACTGCCTTTGGGAGCCACAGAATGATTTCGGGGAATGCCGCCAACAGAATGAGGATGACCAGCATTGGGGCAAGGATAAGCACGACCTCACGCAGGACTTGCACAACATTCAGGCCACCGATCGCTGCAGAGATGAGCAAACACAAGCCGTATGGCGGTGTCACCAGCCCGAAGGCAAGCGAGACAATGCCGATGATAGCGAAGGCGATCGGATCAACCCCACCCGCCTGCGCCACGGGCATCAGAACCGTGCCAAGAATGATGATTGTCGGGATTGCATCGATGAACAGGCCAAAGAGAAGAAACAGAAGGGCAATCAAGATAGCCGTTCCAAATGCCCCGAACTCCCAAGCAGTCAGAACACTGACAATCAGGCGCGGCGCATCGTAGAACGACAGTAGCCATCCGAATGCCGAGGCTGTGCCGATCGCAAACAGAGAGATGGCTGCAAATCGTGCGGTGTCATAGAGGATCGTACCCAAATCTCTGACAGTGACCGTCCGATAGACAAACATGCCCAAGATCAGCGCATAACCCGCCGCTATGATTGCACTTTCAGTTGGTGTGACAAGACCACCTACAATACCGCCAATCACAAAGACCGGTGTCAAAAGGGCCAGTGCGGCGCCTTTCCAAGCGGCCCAGAACTCACCCCAGTTCGGCGTCGCCGTCACCGGGTAATTGCGGGCTTTTGCGAAACCATAGACCGTAGCCATCAAGGCGAGGCCAATCATCAGGCCTGGAATCGCGCCGCCCAAAAACAATGCGCCGACAGAGACCTGCATGACACCGCCCCAAACGATCATCAAAATCGACGGCGGGATGATGACCCCCATCACCGAAGAGCAGGCCGTGATAGCAACGGCAAACCGCGTGTCGTACCCCTCTTTCTGCATGGCTGGGATCAGGATTTTTCCGATACCCGCCGCATCTGCTGTGGAAGATCCGGAGATACCAGCGAACAGCATCGACACAGCGACATTTACATGACCCAATCCGCCGGGCATCCAGCCGGTTAGCACACGGGCCAGTTCGATCAGCCGGTCGGTTACTTTGCCGGAATTCATCAGGTTGGCCGCCAGTAGAAAGAATGGAACGGCCAATAAGATGAAGGAGTTATAGGATTGGAACATCCGATCCAGCACGATGAACGGGGTCAGCCGCAGCTCAAGCAACACAACCGGGAGGGTCGCCAAACCCAATGCGAATGCCACTGGGATGCGGATGAAAATCAGCACCAGAAAGCCAGCAATAAGCATCGTGGCGGCAGTTGCAGTATCGAGGATCATGTCTGGCTGCTCTCTCGGTTTAGATATTTCGCGATGGTTTCGGACAACCGGTAGCCTGACAGGAGAAACCAAAACCCTCCGGCAATCGGGACCGATACGTGCGTGATCGCGAGGTTTGCACGCATCATTACAGATCGTTGGTTGCCCCCAAATTCGGTGTATTCGATGCCGTAAAACAGGAAGAACGCCCCAAAAATCATGATGGCAACGTGAACGATGCCGTCTTGGAACAAACGTGGCAGCGGTCTCATTGCGTTGCGGGTAATTCGAACGTCAAAATGGGTGCCGTCCCAAACAGCGACAATAGACCCGATCATCACAATCCAGACGAACAGGAACGTCGCCAGTTCTTCGGTCCAAAGGTAAGTTGGGATCAAACCGGTGTAGCGAGAGACAACTTGCATCGCGACCGGTATCGCCAATGCCCCCATCATCACGCCAAGCAATATACGAAGCCCAGTGCAGAACCTATCCAGATATTTTCCAAGCATGTTCCACCCTACATCGCAATGTGACGCGCCAAGCGCATCGGAAATTGTGCCGACAGGCGAGCTTGAAGACTCACCCGCCCGTCAGCCGGGAGATTACATTCCGCGAACGTTGTTGAGCAGTTCTGTCGCCCCCAGCTCTTCGGCATAGGCGTCCTGCACTGGCTGAACCAGTTCCAGCATTTTCTCGCGACCCTCGAACTCATGCACTTCGATCTGACCTGCGTCGATCATTGCTTGAAGTTTTTCACCATCCTGACCGCTCTCTAGTGCGCGACCAAATGCACCGGCCTCAGCGCCGGCATCCATGATGGCGGCTTGCAGGTTCTCAGGCAGTTCATCGAAGATTTTTGCTGACATCACAATTGGGCGCACGGTGATCGTGTGCTGGGTCAATGAGACATGCGGCGCAACTTCGTAGAACTTCAGGTTCTGGATCGAGGCCGCTTCATTCTCAAATCCGGCGATAACGCCTGTCTGGATTGCGTTGTAGACTTCGTTGTAAGCGATGGCGGAAGGTGCCGCTCCAACAGCTGAGAATGTCTGGGCCTGAATTGGGGCCCCCATGACGCGCATGCGGTGTCCGGCAAGTTCATCCATGTTTGTGATGGGCTCGGCTGAGGCCAGGTTCCGCACACCGCCGCCATGATACCCAACAATCACGATACCTGCAGCTTCGCGCAGATCGTCCTCAAGGGGTTTCAGCGCATCCGACGAAAGGACCGCATCCCAGTGTTCAAGATCACGGAACAGGAAAGGCATATCCATCAAAGGAATGGACTCTGAAAACACCGCCATGTTGGACGGGGCAAGGATCGTATAATCTACGGCGACACCTTGGTTGAGGTAGGTGACGTAATCGGATTCAACCCCAAGCTCACCATTCAGGCGCAGATCAAATTCGACCTCGCCATCATATTTCTCTGCGACCAGTCGTTCAAACTCGCGCAAGGTCTTAGTGAATGCATGTTCTTCATCAAACATGCTTGCCCCGCGCAGTGTGACATCAGCTTGCGCGGTCGAAACCCCGCCCAACAAAACAGCCGTCACAGCCAACGTCTTTAGTGAAAAATTGAACATTCTATCCTCCCAGATCAGGTTCAGGTCTTGTTTTCTTCCAGTCGTCTTTGACCGGCGATCGTGTTCGAAACCTTACAAGTGGTCACGCCAGATCAGCCTTCACCCCAATTTGGATGATCTGATTTCCTCCCAGCTAGCACACTTGTTCCGCCCTCGTTGATGGGCACACCCAACACGATAACTGGGATACTAGTCAACATAAATTTTCTAGATACTATTTAGATATGTGATATTTTCCTTTTAGAACAATGAATATAATGTAACCTAGTATCCTAATTTGCTCTATTAATTCTCTCTCTGATCTGCCACAATGTCGCCAAACAGAGGTTGGAAAACAAAAAATGGCAGCTTTGGGAACCCTTGAACGTACGACGAGTAGCGATGTCGTCTTTGACGAACTGTTTGGACAAATCACCCGCCTGGAGCTGCTTCCAGGGACAAAGATATCCGAAACGGATGTTGCGAAATCATTCGGGTTTTCACGCCAGCCTGTGCGCGAGGCTTTCACGCGACTTTCCAACCTCAATCTCCTTTTGGTGCGGCCACAACGCGCGACAGTTGTTCGACCGTTCTCACGCCAGCTCATCGCGAATGCCCGCTTTGTGCGTGCCGCAGTCGAATTGGAAGTCATCCGAACTGCCGTGTCAGATCGCGACAAGTCGGTAGACGCGGCATTAAAAGCTAACCTTCGTGAACAGGCGGATGCAATCTCAGCAGAAGATGTCAATTTGTTCCATGATCTGGACTACCAGTTTCACAAACTGCTTTGCGCCTCGGCCAAACAGGCGTTTGCGTTTGAAATCATCGCCGAAAACAAAGCGCAGGTTGACCGCCTTTGCATGCTGGCGTTAACCAGCAAAGAAGCAATGGATGATTTGTATCTGGATCATCAATCTCTTTTAAAGGCCCTGTTCAGCGGGGATGCGTGGGCGGCGGATCAAGTTCTTCGTACGCATCTTGACCGTTTGACGCCAACCATTCAGGCAATCTACACAACGCATAACGCATACTTTGATGAATAGGTAGCTAGATATCGGATGGCTTTTCGCCTCATCGCCCTAGTCTAAATTCATACATATTAGGTCGTGTTGACAAAAGGGATTCACAACGACCTCTGATCGTTATTCAAGCCGGTATCTGCGATGGAGGCCAGCCTGGCACGAAATCTAATGCCGGACGAGGAGTGGGCGTTCTTTGAACGGTTCATCCTTTCGGTCCGTGCCCCGAATGGGCGCAGACCTACCAATCACCGCCTTGTTCTTGATGGCGTTTTCTGGATTGCACGTACTGGTGCCCCATGGCGAGACTTGCCTGACGAGTTTGGGAAGTGGTCGAGTGTCTACCGACAGTTCCGACGCTGGACCCTCACGGGACTCTGGGAAAAGATTTTGGAAACCTTGACCGAGAGCAGGATCGTTCCTGACGCTCTTCAAATGGTCGACAGTACAGTGGTTCGTGCCCATCATCAAGCAGCGGGCGCAAAAGGGGGACTCCGCAACAAGGTTTTGGCCGCTCAAAAGGCGGCTTCACAACCAAGATCCACCTCCGGGTAAATGCCGCTGGGCTGCCGATGAGAATTGACATCACACCCGGCCAGACATCGGACTATCTTGGATTTGATCGGGTTATGGACGACAACCTGCCGGAGCCAGTCGTGCTGCTGGCCGACAAACGTTACGATGCCGACCGTATTCGCACCGAACTGCACAGCCGAAGCATTCGACCGGTGATCCCAATGCGAAAGTCCCGAAAGAGGCGCGTTGGGTTGGATTGGCCTCTCTACCGGCTAAGAAACCTGGTCGAGAGATGTTTCAACAAACTTATGAATGCTCGGCGGGTGGCTACCCGCTAAGATAAGACAGCCGAAAGCTTTCTCGGCTTCGTGGATATCACTTCAATCCGCCTCTGGATCCGCCATTTGTCAACATGACCTAGCAGTCGATAACAACTGCATTGTTGCGCATTGCGATGCCGGTGGAGCAGGAGCCATCCACCCAATCTCCTCCGACGGGCCTCACTGCAGCATCGCTAATCCTCGGGCAATGGTAGCAACGGGCCGTCCACAATCTGTGTAGGGCAGGCGGTCAACCGATGCCGTATCGCATCTGAGGTCCGTTCATGGCCCAAAACGACCAATGCTGCAGAGCGCAGCAATGTCTGTTTTTGAACGTGCTCAAGTCCTAACGGACAAAAGCCAGTGTCAGGACGAAGGGTTGCGCATTGGTTTATTGAACCAATCGCTTGGACAAAATCTGGACTGCCGCTTCAAACCTTTGCGGGTCCTGTGCCACTCGGGCTGCCAGTTGTGCGCCCTCGAGCAAAGGCAGTGTTGCGGCGGCTTCTGCTGCCGGATCGGCAACATGTAGGATCGTTCCATCGCCCTGACCCAGTGAAAATACCCTCGCAAGCCATTCGGTCATCATTGTGCGAAAACGGTTCATCTCGGCAATCGTGTCTGCTGACAGATTTTCTGTGCTGGTCGAAAAAGACACGCACAGGCACAAGCTTTGACCACCTTCAAGTGCGCCACGATACCGCTTGATCAAAGCGGCCAAGCGCGTCGCCCCTGTTGCATGGTCTTGATCAATCTCGCCACAGGCGGTTTCCAAATCTGAATAATACCGCTGCATCAGCGCGACGGCCAAAGCTGCCTTGCTGGCGAAATGATGGTGAATGCTGGCCTTTGTGATTCCGACGTCGGCGGCCAGGTCGGCATAGCTGAACCCATCAAAGCCACGCCTGCGCGCGGCCCGTTCAGCCGAATTGAGCAGAGTTGTCTTGGTGTCGGTCGCCATGTGTTATCCAAGATTTTGGTCGTTTAGGCTGTGTAGGACATTCTCTGCCGCTTCCAAAGCACCTTCGATATAGCCGCCGAAAACCGGGGCGACCTCTGTTCCTGCGAAATGCAGCTTTCCGTTCCACAGATTGCTCATCGCCTTCGGTAGACCGTATGTCGGATGGGCATATAGAGGTACCTTATCCGCCTCAGTTGCAGTGTAAGGATCAATGGCCCAGTCTTTCAAGTAGAGCTTTCGGGGCTCGGCGGCTTCAGGCCCGAACAACCGTGTTAATTGAGCGTGCAGGTGCTGACGCAGCAGTTGTTCGTCCGCGCGACCTTGGGGCGGTACACCGATGAAGCCAAATAGCGCGTATGGTCCGCCCTCAGGGGGGGATGCATCATGGATTTCGACCATCGGTCCTTTCCGGCTCATTGCATCACCGGACAGTCCTTGTTTGCGCCAGAATGGTTTGTCGTACACCGCAACAGCCTTGGCCTGACCTGCCATCCATGTCGCGATGCCTTTCATGGTTTGGGCGGCTTCGGCAGACAATGCGGGCGAAAATGCGATTTCGGCCGCAACACGTGGGGGCACAGCGAGGACAGCTTGATCCGCGTGGATCTGTTCGCCCTTTGCCGTTGTTGCAATGAATTGATCGCCGGACATGTCAAGTTTAACAACCGGCGCGTTTAGCTGTTTGCGATGATCCGGCAGGCAGTTGGCCAATGCGTCTGTCAGAGCAGCCAACCCTCCCTTTAGCCGCCATGACCCTTCCATTGATGAAAAACCCTGCCCGCGTTGCACGTTGCCATGTTCATCCTCAAAGGTCTGAGCGCCCTCGGCGAATTGGTCGAACTTTGTCAGACCAAACCGATCAATCAGAGCTGCAATACGTGGCTGGCCCGGCCAGAACCAGGCAGGCCCCATGTCAAAGTAGCCTGCCTCCAGATGCTGCGTCATGATTCGCCCGCCAAACCGCGGGCGGGCCTCAATCAGCATATAGTCGCGCCCTTGCGCCTCAAGACGTTCGGCTAAGACAAGTCCTGACAACCCGCCGCCGACAATCAGCGTTTGCATGCGCTAGAACCCTTCGGATGCCGGGCGCAGATCTAGCTCGTGCGTCCATGTGGATTTGGGTTGGCGGGCGAGGCTACAGTAGGCCTCTGCGATGTCCTCGGGCTTCATCATCTTGCCCGGATCAAGGTTGTGCAGGTCCCGAGATCGCGCTGTATCAATGATACCGTCCAGAATCGCGTGGCAGACATGAACACCTGCTGGTTGATACTCCCGTGCAAGCGATTGCGTCAGGCCGCGCAAGGCGAATTTTGCGCTGGCAAAGGCCGAGAATCTTGTACCACCCCGCAAGGACGCTGTGGCGCCAGATACAATGAACGTACCACCGCCAGCGCGGACCATCGGTTGCAGTGTCGATTGGGCAAGCAAAATGGCAGACTGCACCATCGATCCCCACGTGCGTTGATAATCAGCAAGCCGGGTTTCTGCGAAAGGCGCGATGATCAGTTCGCTCGTGTTGTGGATCACAACCTTGGGCGGGCCATGTTCTGCGATAACCTGTGCCAGGATGCTGGGAACGGCACTCTCGTCCGTCAGGTCCATTTCAAAGAACTGGCAAATCACCGTTTCAGGTTGCGTACGTCCCAAGCCAACGGCAGCAAAGCCATCTTTTGTGAAACGGGACAACAGGGACTGACCAAGGCCAGCCCCCGCGCCGGCCACAAGGACCAAAGGTTTTTCAACACTCATCAGACGGCAGGCGGTTTGGCGTGGGGCAAATGACCCGTCTTGATCCACAGCTTTGCCCCATCAGGGCCAGCCGTTGCAGACAGTTGATCGCCTTCCGGCAGTCGCAGCCATGCTCCTTTTTCAAGCGTATCGCTGCCTTCGGTGACGGAACCGGCAATCACCAGCATTTCGATCCCACCCACATCGGTATTTTCCAGTGTCGCGCCTGCATCAAGGTGGCTGTAGGTAACTGTTTCACGCGCATCACGGTGTAGTTCAGCCGTTGCGACACCATCCACAGGATCGGTCAGTTCTTCGGCCATGGTTTTGCGAAACTGATTGCGGTCGGCCATGTCGAACTGCCACAGCTTTACAAAGATCGTGCAGCCCGGCTCTGACCCCGGCGTATGTGCAGTGGTGGGAGGATTGCGCACATATGTCCCTTCGGGGAAGTCGCCATGTTCGTCCTGAAATACACCATCAAGCACGATGAATTCTTCGCCACCTGTATGGGTGTGTTCCGAAAATTTGCTGCCCGGCGCATAGCGCACAATCGTCGTGGCACGGGCAACTTCGCCGCCGATGCGGTCCAACATACGCCGATCCACACCGGGCATAGGCGAAGCGTTCCACTCAAGCTGTTCAGAATGAACAACCACGCGTGTTTTAAAGTCTGCGTTCAGTTCCATGTTTTTCCTTTCGGCTTGAGTGGTATCGCGTCCTTAACCTGCGATGCTGGGCCGTGCCGAGACCTTTGCACGCCATGCCGTCAGATTGGAGAGTGTCTCTGGAATGTCGACCTTGGCAAAGTCCGCAAAGGCAAGACCGGCAAACGCTGTGATATCAGCAACCGAAAACTCAGAACCAGCCAGATATTCATTGTCAGCCAGAACTTCATCCAAGTAAGCCATTGTCTGACCAGCAACTTGCTTTTGCTTGTTGCCCCATTCAGCACATTGATAGGTCTCAAGGTCTGGCCCAAGACCTGGTGTGGCATGGTGAAAGTAGGTTCCCACAGCATTCAGCAGACCATTTTCTGCACGCAGGTTCATCATCGAAATTTGCGCACGTTGTTTTGGTGTCTCTCCGGTCAGCGACGGGCCTTCGAAATGGTTGTCGATATATTCTGTAATCGCATTGCACTGCGAAATATGTGTACCGTCCGCCAACTCAAGGCATGGCACAACGGCATCGGGGTTTTTGGCTTTAAAGGCCTCGGTGCGATGTTCGCCACCCAACACGTCAACCGGAACGAATTGGACCTGGTCTGTTGCGCCTTTTTCAGCAAGCGCAATGCGCACACGTGCGGGGTTTGGGAATCCCTCAGTATCATAGATTTTCATGTCGTCACTCCTTGTGAACTGACATCTATCTACTAGTAGGTAGGTATCTTGGGCAAGATGTATTTTGGTCGTTGCGATAACAAGGTTGTTACGATGATAAGTTTAGCAGCGTCTGGATTTGATGCCAGCTTCCTTCGAAGCGGTCATTTGTGTCGTCCTAATGAATAACAATAAAGTCCCGCAAAATGATGTTGTTGCATGGATCGCCGAGCCGCGATATCGCCGCCGCTCACTCTGACGCGAGCGGCGATACATCCCTACAAATTCAATAATGCCCGTCGCATCAAGTTTCCCAAGGCTACGTATCGTGTTACGAACTGCTCGGAATACGACGAAAGTCTCCGGCGTCGAGGTGATGTGACGATCTGGGTTTCTGATGATGTTGTGAAGAACTGGGCTTCGTCACGCCGCAAGACACGCGGCGGTCAATCGCTTTATTCAGATCTGGCAATCGAGATCAGTCTCACTCTGCGGGTCGTGTTTCGACTTCCGCTCAGACAAACTCAGAGTTTCATGCGGTCGATTGCCAGGCTGATGGGCATTGACCTCGTAGTACCGGACTTCTCGACCTTGTCGCGACGCGGTAAGCGGATGAAGATTGTCCAAAACCGGCGAGACGCAAATAAGCCAATCACCCTCATTGTGGACAGCACAGACCTGAAAGTGCGTGGCGACAAGGGCTGGCATGGAGAAAAACACGGCATCAGGAAGGCGCGCAAAACATGGCGCAAGCTCCACATCAGGCTTGACCCGGAAACCGGTGATATCGCTGCAACGGAATTGACCACCGAACACGTGGGCAATGAAACGGCACTGCCAGATTTGCTAGCTGACATGGATGTTGATGTGAACCGCTTTCTGGCGGATGGAGCATATGACGGCCAATGTGTTGCAGACTGTCTGTTGGACAAGTTCGGATCCAGGATTGAGATCATTATACCCCCACCTAAAAACGCGGTTCGCGGCGAGAATGCACGGCGCAATCAACACATCGATACCATCGCTGAACATGGCAGAATGGACTGGTAAAGTGAGACGGGAGACAACCAGCGATCACGGGTTGAAGCCTAGATCGGCAGATGGAAACAAGTTATCGGCGATCGCCTGCAAGCGTGTGATCTCGACCGGCAAATAGCTGAAGCGAAAATTGCATCAAAAGCGCTCAACCGCATGACATCTCTCAATCGTGCGGAGTACGAACGCGTCTTCTAACGTGATGGGGTATGGGGCAAATTCGTCTCAAACCTGATCCATGCAACACGGTCGTGGAATGCCACAACGGAAATCTGGCGCCTAGTCCAACCGCCGATACCTGGGCATCAAAAAAGCTGTCAGTAGAACCCATAAAATTGTAACACCCCGCCATCAATCTTTGCCCACCGCAATAGTCCCACTTGCCTTCCCTACCAATCCACTTATGAAGTTCAATCAGTTGACCTAGGGGAAAGATTGCGATGCGCATGCGCGATACGTTCATCAAACCGATGCACCCGGAAGGTATTCGGTTTGTCGCGATCTTTGCCGCCGTTACGGTCGGTCTGTTTCTCCTGTCTAACATTCTGGGCTGGTTTGGTGTCGGCCTCACGATCTGGTGCTACTATTTCTTTCGCGACCCGGAACGCGTGCCACCCACAGGAGAAGGGTTGATCGTCAGCCCAGCGGACGGGGTGGTTTCGCTGATCGAAGCGGCGGTGCCGCCGAACGAGCTTGGGATGCCTGACACGCCTCTCACCCGTGTCAGTGTGTTCATGAGTGTCTTCAACTGTCATGTGAACCGCACGCCAATTGAAGGTGAGATTACCGCTGTTGCATATCGCCCCGGCAAGTTTTTCAACGCATCCCTGGACAAGGCCAGTGCTGATAATGAGCGCAACAGCCTGCGCATTCGTATGAAAAACGGTCAGGATCTGGCTGTTGTCCAGATTGCCGGCCTCGTGGCCAGACGGATCGTCTGCTTCGTGAAGCCAGGCGCAGCGATGCAAACTGGCGAACGATTTGGATTGATCCGCTTCGGGTCTCGGCTGGATGTTTATCTTCCTGATGGCGTGGTCCTACAAGTGCGTGTAGGGCAAACGATGATTGCGGGCGAAACCGTCCTTGCCAGTTTGCCCACCCTTGAAGAAAAGTAGGTAACTGGATCAGTGGCAAAACCATCCAAACAGGAAGAGACCGAGTTTGCGCTGATCCACTTGTTGCCCAATGCGTTGACCATAACGGCCATATGCGCGGGCCTGTCGGCAATCAGATTTGGCGTTCAGGGCAATTACGTGCTCGCTGTCCAGTTGATAATTGCCGCCTGTGTGCTGGATGGGCTGGATGGCCGTATTGCGCGCCTTCTCAGCAGTGACAGCAAACTGGGGGCCGAACTGGACTCACTTGCAGATTTCTTGAACTTCGGGGTCGCCCCACCGCTCGTTCTTTATTTCTGGGCCTTGCAGGATATACGCAGTGCGGCTTGGATTGCGGTTCTGTTTTTTGCGGTGTGCTGCGTCATGCGACTTGCCCGGTTCAATGTGGGCGGCAAATCCGAAACCTGCGATCAAGATGGGGCCTATTTCGAGGGAGTCCCCGCCCCTGCAGGGGCGCTGCTTGTCATGTTGCCAATGTATCTGTCCTTCGCCTTCGCCGATGCCCCTTTGCTGCCCAGTATATTGATTTGCCTTTATATGGTGATCATAGGTCTTCTGCTTATCAGCCAAATACCGACCTGGTCATTCAAGACGACGCGAATCTCGCGCGAGAACGCAAAGTTTTTTCTCATCGGTGTCGCTGTTGCGGGGGCCGCATTGCTGACTTTCGCCTGGGCTACGTTGATTGTGCTTTGTTTCGGATATGTGGGTACGGTCGCCTGGGCGTGGCTCGACAGGGGAATACCTTCTAACCGTTAAGGACTCGATATGGACATCAAAGCCGTTCAAACTTCCTATGCTCGCTGGGCCCCCATCTACGACAAGACGTTTGGGGCAGTTACCAATGTCGGGCGGCAGCAGGCGGTTGATTTTATCAATAGACGTCCAGGCAAAGTTCTGGAGGTTGGCGTCGGCACCGGACTTTCGCTGGAACATTACGGGCCCGAAACGCAAGTGACCGGAATCGATTTCAGTGAGGACATGCTGCAAAAGGCGCGCGACAAAGCAAAAGATCTATCGCTGAACCATGTTGCCGAGCTGAGGCAAATGGATGCGCGCACGCTTGATTTTCCAGACAACTATTTCGATACGGTTGCGGCAATGCACGTGCTATCCGTCGTACCGGAACCGGAAAGGGTAATGGCGGAAATAGCACGGGTCTGTAAACCGGGTGGAAAAGTAGTAATTACCAACCATTTCCAACGAAAGCGGGGGTTGCTCGCATCCTTGGAACGCGCGATTGCTCCGGTCGCAAATACGATTGGCTGGCATTCTGATTTCGATATTGAAACAGTACTGCAAGAGGATGCGCTTGCCGTAGAGGAGCAAAGAACCCTTCCACCTCTGGGGATGATGACATTTTTGGTACTGAAAAAATCAGTTGTCACGTAACTGTTCAGTGAAAGAACTTGGTACGACTGCAAACAGGAAACTGAGCAACACCAGCTTTTCTTGAGCCTCCCCAACTGAACTGGTCCCCCTTTATGTTTAGGAAACGGAGGACCTAGAATGGCAAACAAGAGACCGAAGCCGGAAGAGATTGTCTCGAAGTTACGGCAAGTTGAA
>NZ_JBXWOJ010000027.1:0-10478 GCF_059610805.1 Ruegeria sp. CDSC025
CATGCTGGCGGGGATAGGCGTCAACTTGAAGCCTTTTCTCAAAACCTTGACCTGTCAGCGCAATAAATCCGAACCTCAAATTTCCAAATTGGTTCCACCTACAGCGTATCAGACACGCTCAACCTAGAGGGACCAAGAAATGAAAAAGACACTGATTACATCCGTCACCGCATTCGCCATTGTCCTGAGTGCCGGAACGTCCACCGCTGGTCCGTTGCGTGACCATAGCCAACGCGGGTTTGCGCACAAAGTTCACTCATCAGTTTCGCAAACAGTCAATCACGCTGATGGGATGGCCAATACCTACCAAACCACCAATTCTTCCGGCTTTGGCTTCGCTTTACCTTCAGAGCGCCATCTGGGTCAAAATAACCTGTCCGCCACTCAGCAGTATCCCGCAATAAACCCGAATTGGAGCTGGGATTTGTCGGATGTTAATTTGATCGGAACTGATACTGGTGGATACGCAATCGAAGACGGTATTCGCCTGAATTGGGGTCAATTCAAGAAAACCAAATGCCTGGTCAAGTTGAAGAAGATGGTCGATACCTCATTGGTTCCGAGATCATTATCGCGGCAGGGTTTGGGGTTATCATCGAGGGTTTTGCGGAAATTATTTATGATATCGCTTGTCCACTTGGCAATCTTAGCCCAGCTGAATGCTAGCTATTCTGGAATGCGGGAGAATTTAGGTCCGGCTGCGATGTAATGCCGGTAACTGCTGCGCTTCAATACTGAAAGGCCACCCGGTATAATGGGAAGATCACCACGGTATGGACCGACCATGACCCAAAACCCCTGCGCCGGCTCACAAGAGACGGTTCAGGGACTACTGCGTCAGGGAGATCATGCTGGGGTGTTCTGGGTGGAAGCCGATATGTCGGCTGAAACCTAGAGCCCGGTAACGAGACGGCAGGCTCGGGATTTGCTACAAAAACAGATTGCAGCCCAAAGTCACTCACCGATCGGGACGTAGCCGGTTTTGTTGCAAAATTTTGAGCACGACGAGCTGTTTTAACGATCGGATTGGAGCTAGACAGTCAGCTCAGCGAATTGTTTGAATGAACAGAGTCCAGGCTTGAATTGGCCTTTGCGGATCATGTGCGCCACCTCGATACCTGCAAAAGTTGCCGTAGCCGACCACTTAATACAGCACTGCGTGCAGGTGAATGATAAGTTTGCGAGTGCAAACCAGTAACGATAATGGCTCCCATTATCGTTATCGATACGAACGGCCCAACCCGGTCATTGTGATTTTTCGCGGTGCGCGCTCGCTACGGAAGAAATGCTGCATGCGCTCGAAATCTGGCGCTGTGACGCGGCGATGAAACCGGCCATTGGTGCAGCGCAGCGAGGCTGGAACGGTCAATTCACACAGTGCGGACTAAGTCGCCGTTCGCTGCCCAGCAGAATTGCCATGTATTTGAACGACGAAGCTTGCCTTCGAGAGGCTAGATCAAGTGGCGCCGACACTCGCTTCTCGGAGCAGGAACCTTTGAATTTTGCCGCTGGGTGTCTTCGGCAGTTCTTTGACGAATTCGATAAGCCGAGGATAGGCGTGTGCAGAAAGGCGCTGTTTGACATAATCCCTCAGCTCTGCAGCTAACTCCTCATTACCTTCTGTGCCTTCCGCCAGTACGACCACCGCTTTCACTATTTCGGTCCGTTCCTTGTCCGGCACGCCTACGACTGCCGCCTCCGTCACAGAAGGGTGTTCAATCAGGGCGCTTTCAACGTCAAACGGTCCGATGCGATACCCCGAAGAGGTGATGACGTCGTCGTTCCGCCCTACGAAAGTGATACATCCGTGTTCGTCCCGCTCCACCGTGTCCCCGGTAAGATAGTATCCGTTCTCGATCGATTTGTTGCCCTTGTTCAGGTAGCCGCTAAAGAACAAGAGAGGTGAATCCGCGATGTTGACGGCCAATTGACCAGGCTCATTGAAATCGGCGATGCTGCCATCATCGGCCAGAACCTCGACCCTGTATCCCGGCATAACATAGCCGGCCGATCCCGGACGGACCGGATGTTCGAGCCCGTGATGATTATTCACCAGCATACCCGTTTCGGTCTGCCCATAGTGATCTTTGATCGGCGCATTCAGTTCGGTCTCGAACCAGCGGATGACTTCGGGGTTTAGCGGCTCGCCTGCGCTGCTGATGCACCGGATCTGATCGCGCAGCTGTGCCGCGCGCTCGGTTCCGGCGGCGATGATTAGTCGAAACGCAGTAGGCGCGCCTGCAAAGTTAGTCACATCCAATCTCGAAATCACGTCATATGTACTGTCCACTGTGAATGGTCCCTCGACCAGAGTGGTTGCATGACCCAATAGTAGCGGACCGATCAACGCATAGTATAGACCATAGGCCCAGCCCGGATCGGCAATGTTCCAGAAAACATCCTCATGCCGCAGACCGATCCCTTCGATCATGTAAGATCTAAAGGCAGGCAGAGCTTTTAGGGGCACGGGAACTCCTTTTGCGGGACCTGTAGTTCCAGATGTCGCCATCATGAACATCAGGTCATCGCCGTTCCGCAAAACCGGGACGAACTCAGGCGATTGCGAGGCCATTGCCCGGCGGAAATCAATGTCTCCCCCAACAACCTCTTGTCGTGTGTCAGCAATCATCGCGACAGGCGGGCAACCTTCCACTTCGTTGAGCTTTTTGCGGTTCGCGGCGTCAGTCACAACCATCTTCGCGCCGCTCATGGTCAAACGGTCCTGAATGGCCTTGGGCCCAAAGGCTGTAAACAAAGGTTGATAGGCCGCACCTGCCCGGAGGGCGCCTAGAACAACTGTCACAAGATCCGGGGTGCGCGGCAACAGACCCGCCACGATGTCGCGGGGTTGGATGCCTTGTTCCTTAAGCAAATTGGCAAAACGCGCAGCTTCGTCGCGCAACTGCTTAAAGTCGCGGGTCTCATGGTGCCCGTCCAATGCAATCCAGTTCAAAGCCATGGGATTGCCCTGCAAATGGGCGTCACAGCATTCTACGCATGCATTGATCCCGCCGCTGAAATTGCCGAAAAAGACAGACTTTGCGAGGTCCAGATCAAAGCCCTCCACCGCTTTGGAGTATTCTGAGGAAGTCCCAGAGTCAGAATTCGATTCCATCAAAACGTATTCCTCCAAATGCAGCCCGTAATTACCTTGCACTCAAATAGGTCAAATTTCTACGTTGGAGATTACGCGAACATCTGCGCGCCACGAGTGGTCCATTCAGTCCCGAACCAAAGCTCGATTTGGCACGAGACGGTAGGGCAACGGTCCAATGCATGGCAGATGAAATGGGAGTGAGCCGACGCTCGTTACAGAGATACCTAAACGCGTCAAGATTCACATTTTCGGGGATACGCGGCCAGGCTGTAAATCATGCTGCATTGCTCGTGCAAATGGTCTAGGTCAGGGCAGGCTCGTTCGACCATCGGAACTTTGCCTCTCAGCGAATTTCATCGAACCGGTCATTGAAGGCCGCGCTGGGATGCGAAAATTGAGCCGCGCATTTACTGCGGTTGGTTTGAACAATAAGAATGGCTGTCAATCCTGACGTCAATTTTAGAAAACGCGGGAGCATTCCCGCTACACGGAGCAATGACAAATCAACTACTTGCCTGCGAGTTGGAATTTAAGAGCGCACCATGCAAAACGTGGCAGTTCACGAAGATTCTACCCTGCGTAACGGTTTTTCCTGATCTTGCTCAGACGGTACGTGTTGCGATTTTTAAATGATCATTTTAATATACTCCGATGGGTAGACCAAGATCATATTCACGCGAAGCTGTAGTTGAAAAAGCCATGGGTGTTTTTTGGCAAAACGGCTACAAAGCTGCATCGATAAGTGACGTTGTCCGCGAAACCGGGCTGAACACGGCCAGCATGTACAAGGAGTTTGGAGACAAGGAAGGATTGTTTTCAGCAGCTTTGGATCATTACCGCGATCATGTTATCGGGCCGCGCTATCGTATTCTGATCGACAACCCTAACTTAGAGGGCGTCGAAATGTTTCTCCGAAACGTTTTTTTGGGGGCCGCCAAGTCGGAATACAAGGGCTGCCTGATGATGAACCACCTTGCGCAGAAACATGTGATAAGTCCTGAGGCCGCTGAACAGGTGGGCGCGTTCTGCGCAGAAGTCGAGTCATTGGTTGAAACTGCTCTTCGTAATGCCCAGGCGGATGGAGATATCGGGGCGGAAAAGGACACAGCGCAGCTTGCAAGCTTTGTGGTTTTTTGCGTTCACGGGACCGTCTTGTATGGGCGGCACGACGAAAAAAAGCACGTGATACCAAAATTTTACGACTTGATCATGAGGGAAATTCGCGAGTGAAGTTCATCCCTCATTTATTTTAAAATTGATTTTTTAAAATAAATGTTCTAAAACTATCCCATCCAGACGGAATTGAAGGCAACGACGCGCTGGACTTTAGTGAAACAGGGATAGGAGAAGCACGATGAGTATTTCCGAAACGGCTATGGCCTTCTTTGATGCATGCGAAACAGGCAAAGGCTGGAACGTCTGCAAGACATACTGTCAGGACGGTGCCACTTTTACATGCGAAGCCGACGCATTGGCCGATATCTCGACAATCGAAGATTATACAGCCTGGACGGCGGGAATTTTGACCCCAATCCCAGATGGCAATTACGACATCACCTCATTCTCGACTGATCACGAACGCAACATCGTAACGGCCACAGCAGTATTCAGCGGCAAACAAACCGGTGAAGGTGGACCAGTTCCTGCCACCGGCAAAGAAATCGCAACCAACTATGCCTACGTTATGGAATTTGAAGGTGATAAGATCGCCCGAATGACCAAAATCTGGAATGATGGGCACTCTCTAAAACAACTCGGATGGGCGTAGTGACGTCGCTATAGCGGCGGCGCCATTTAGGGGCTGTATTGCGGGAACTTGGTAACCACTTCGGGCTCTCACCGGCAACTTTGCGTCTGAGCTCCAGCCTACACACCATGATGACCGTCTATGGCGCATTTGGACCCAAAGTGGTTTTGAACCCTTTGTAGGTCAAAATAACCGCGCCAAACACTCTTTTGGGGAGCGTGCCATGTCAACACAAACTGGATATCTGTTGATCGCCGACATTTCCGGCTACACACAATTTTTGACCACTTCGGAAATGGATCACGCTAATCCGATTTTGCATTCCTTGCTGGGCGTACTGGTCGAACAGGTGGGTGATCCGCTCCATTTCTGGAAAACCGAAGGCGATGCCGTTCTGGCATATTCAACCCGGCAGGATTTCCCCTCCGGCGAGACCTTCCTGACCATCTGCGAGAATCTCTACAACGCATTTGCTCTTCGTCGGCAGGACATAATTGCCAACACAACCTGTACCTGCAACGCGTGTGCCAATGTCGGAGGGCTGGATTTGAAGGTTATCACCCATCATGGCCAGTTCGAAGAAATGCAACTTGGCCCGGTAAAAGACTTTTCCGGCGCCGACGTTGTTCTGGTCCACCGAATGGCCAAGACGAACGTTGTTGAAGCCACCGGTGTACGCAGTTACGCGCTGTTTAGCGAGGCCGCTGCAAACGCCATGGATATCAAAGGCATAGTGGAACCGTTTTCACAGGACATCGAACATTTTGGCGAGGTTTCGATGAAGGTCTACGATTTGGCTAAATCTTGGGAACGTTTGCGTACCAACCGCGAGCGCCATTTTTTGACCAAGGAAGACGGAGTTTGGACCTTCAGCCATCATTTCGATGCTCCAATTGCAGTCGTCTGGGAGGCGTTGGTCGCGCCTGAACTAAAGCTGAAATGGATGAACCGTGTTCAGGATATCACCGTCGACAGCCCGCAAGGGCGCCTCAGCAACGGGTCGGAATATCATTGCTCTCACGAATTGGCGGACTTTTTCTATCGCATCACTGATTGGGAACCGTTCGACTATTTCTCGACCTGCATCCAGGATCCGGCGCGCACTGGAGTAAGCCTGCCCGAGACATATCAGCTGACGCAAACGAACTCTGGCACCGACTTGCGATACACAATGGGTCAAGCGACGGATGCCGAAGGCAATAGGTCGGAAATCTCAGAACAGGAGGTTTCAGCGTTCCTGGCAGAATTCTGGGCCGCATCGTTCTCTGATCTGGACGAACAACTCAAGGCCTCGAAGTAAGAGCGCTTTGATGGGACGGCTTACATTGCGTCGGCAACCGCGAAATGCTGCTCTCTGTGATGTGTATGATGTCTGACGCCATCACCTACCGAACATTGGAGCAACAGTAACGTTTTCCCATGCCCTGCTTCCCACGATCAATCCAACGGCCCTACCCGTCATAAACTCAGGGACAACATTTCACTCAGGGATTTCCACGGTTCCTACTATGTGGGTTCGCCTCAAAGGTAGTGCTTGGTATATCGACACAATGTCCGTCGTGGCTATGCCCTCGCCAGTCATTCCATCATAGCGCCCGGTTCCGACGATAATTTCCCAAGAGTTAGCCGCGCCTTTTTCACCTGCTTTCCAACGCATCGTGAAAGTGTCTTCGCCCTCACCAAAAATGCATATTCCGGAGATTGAGTTGGTCCCATCTTGGTAACCGAACCCCGATCCAAGGCATCGAGCAAGCCCGCCGTCAACAGGACCTTCGATAACTTCAAATCCTCCTTTGTTGTCGGCGATGTGGAAAATATGATCACCAAGGTCAAAGTTTTCCTGAGAAAGCGGATAGAAATTATTAAGCTCGATGCGTTGCTCCTCGGCACTGGTCGCAGTACTAGTAGCGGCCAAGACCGAGATCAAAATTAGGTTTTTCATTAAGGCCTCCTAAGGCTCCATTCACCTTAAGAGTATTAGTGACATTAGCAAACGACGGGCATGTTAATTTCCGCTATTCATGAGCGCCCGCTCGTCTCAACCCGCCTGTATGTGCGGATTGTCCGGGAATGGGTGAAGCCCATAGACCTTGAGGCGAGCACCAAGGGAACGCATTCTAAGAGGTGAACCAAGGTTACTCAGATCTGCAGAAACATTGACAATCTGCGCAATAAGCGACTTCTGCCTGGACATACAAAAATGGATAGGACGGTACGGTATTCTGGCCTAGAGTTGGAGAACACATTGGCCATCGCGGAAGCTTTTGAAATTTAGAGCCACAGGGTCTTTTTCCTAGACGGCCCAAACCGGACATTGGCTACCGGGTGGTGATGCTGCGGTCGCAACCCACTTTCCGGACATTCACTGCGAGAGCGAAGTCCCCGGCGCGCTGAGCTCACACAACGCGAGACTTGTCGGACTTTCCCGAAGCCCCTTAGCTTTAACGGAAGTTTCCTACTGGTTCTTGTTGGTGCTAGTAACCGCACGCCAGCCTTCCTTTGGCGGCCTGTCTAATAGGTCTTGGGCGCGGGCCATCATGGCGACTGAGGCGGGGTCTCCGTTTCGCGTCTGGTCTGCGGCCGCGAATGCGGCAACGGCCTCTTCAAACCGCCCTGTCCGATAATGTGTAAGGCCTTGTTCATAAGCCTCTATCCAGGCAAATGATCCAACACGCCCATCCGCCATCGCGATCAGTTCGTAGACCACCAGCTCTTCAACACGTCCAAACACCGTAAGCGTGTCCAACTCACGGACCACGATTGCGTCAGCGGCCTGTCGCCTCGTTTCCGGCCCGATCAGGATCAGCGTTCCATAGTCTTTGTTGGCCCCTTCCAACCGACTGGCAACGTTCACGACATCACCAATCGCGGTGTAGTTCAACCGCTGCTCTGATCCGATATTTCCGACCAGAGCCTCGCCGCTGTTCACCCCGATCCTGACGCGTAGGGGGTTGCCGGCCTCATCTTCAATTCCGGACGCGCCCACGGCAGCGACAAGGTCCAGCGCTGCGCAGCAAGCATTTTCAGCGTGGTTGGCATCTTTACGCGGCGCCCCCCAAAACGCCATCACGGCATCGCCAATAAACTTGTCGATCGTCCCACCGTTTTGAGTAATGGCCGCAGAGGCTGCGCTGAAGAAGGGCTCCATCAGCTGGACAATATTTGGGCCAAGTTTTTCGGACAGCCCTGTGAAACCCGCTACATCGCAAAACAACACAGAGATCTGTTTCATTTCTCCGCCCGGCTGTATCTTGATGCCCTCAGCAACCAGCATACGCACGAGATCGGTGGGCACGTATTTTCGGAAAGCGGACAAACCAGCGGCCATGCTCGCGGTTGCCGCAGAAAGATTGGCAAGCTCAGACAGTCTGGAGGGTCTGCGCTCAATGCGTTCGACGTCAAAGCGTTCGATTTTGCCAAGATCTTCGGCGATGCGTGCCAGCGGATTTGCGACAATGCTTCGGATCAGCCAGATCGCCAGCCCGGTTGCGACGATCACCACACCGATCAAAACGTATATCAAGTTTATCAGCGCTTCATCGATGCTCGACAGAAACGCCGCTTCGGGTATGACCGTGGCAACGCGCCAGCCGTAAAACCCCAGTGGCGTCAGCGCCACCGCATAAGGCACGCCGTCGATGACGACACGTTTCGTCAACGTGCCTTGGGCATTCGCTTGGGGATCTGCCAACAACCTTTCGCCTGAGATCATGGCAACTTCATAAAGCTTCCCTTCGCCCATGCGCGCCGGGGTAATCTCATCCGCTTCTGCATCAGGTACTGCAATAACTTTGCCGTCAGCGTTCAGAATAAATGCCGCGCCGAATTCGCCGGGGGCAAGCGTGGCGAGAAAACGTGACAAACGATCCGTTTCGATTGCAACGGCCAGAACACCTTGCCGCGTTCGGTTGACGTCTATCGGACCAGCAAAGGCGTAAACGGTTTTTTTACTATCCGGAAGGTCGTGCGTTTCGATCCACCCCGCAGAGCTGAGCCCCATGAAGTTTTCAAACCAGGCATGTTCGCGCGGATCATAGGATGTTTCAGTAAAGGTCCGCTCCTCGAACTGAATGTCACCGGGGATAAAGATATAGCGATCCTTCCGCAGCATTCGGTCGCGGATCCCCTTGTCGATTTCAATCATCTCAAGCCCGCCGTCACCTAGACGGTGCGACGCGAAAAAATTGCCATCGGGCCAGCCAAAGAACATCCATGAGATATTCGGCTGCGCCTGCAGTTGCGACAGAAAAACAAACTCGCGCTTGTCGGCCTGTCGCGTCGCGATGACGTTCTGGACAAAGATCGTGCGAACGGCTGCCCAAGCGGCTTCGGCCGACCTAAGCGTCACCCCCACCTCGATGCGGACAGTGTTCGCTATCTGGCCGTTGATTTCAGCTGCAAGCATGCGGCTATTGTCGCGCGCAGTCGTCCACCATAGGGAATGGACAATAAAGGTCGACACTCCGATAGACACAGCCACCAGAATTGACACAGCGATGCCCACGCTAAGTCGCACTTAAATCTCCGCCAAATTACTCATATTCTTCAGTATTGAATTGAGATTGCTAGGAGGGCATAACTTTTTTAGACCTATCCCGAAATCTCACGCAACTGTTAGGTAGCAGCAAAGCATTGTGTTGAAGCGGGCGCTTGAACATTGGCTACTGTAACTGACCTTTGCGATTTTGCCAGACGCTGTGTGCAAATGAACGGGCCGCCTGAACTTGCCATTGGCAGATATGTCCCACCACTGCGCTGCAGCTCATCAAAGGAGACATTCGCCGCAGCCACAAAATCGGCGGGTCTACGAACTAACAGCTCGCGAAAGGAATCTGCCGTTCATCTACTCTGCCCTTCCCGCCGCATATTGCGGGAAGAGCCGCCGTTGGCCCGAATTCGCAAGTTCGATATGATCTTAGCGGCTTTGTCGCAAAATTCTCTGAAGTGTAAGGGCTGGTTGGAATTTACTAAGTTCATACGGTTTGGTTCGTAAACTGCTTGACCGGGCAGATTCCGACTCCGAACTGACCCTTTCTGATCATCTGCGCAACTTCAATCCCATCGAGCGTTGCAGAGGCGGACGCAGTTTCGCTTATGGCGACGTGCCTTGTCGGCAATCAATGGCGCATATTTGACGATCCAACGGTTCAGCGTCGCGTGATCAACCTTAACTCTGCGCTCAGCCAGGATTTCTCCCAGATCCCGATACGACACTGAGTAGCGCAGATAGAAAAACGCCTCGTGCAAGATCACATCTTTTGGGAAATGCGAGCCCTTGAATGAGATCGTCACCGGATGCTCCTGTCAATTTTGGGCTGGTCATTAATGTTGTTTTCTCCAGCGACAGAATAATAAAGTCTATTGAGAACCAGTACTGCCAACCACTAATCCAAATATATAAGGGCGCTTCTGGATAAACGTGGCCTTTTGTGCCGAATGGGCAAAGCATTGGTTTGTCACCCGTCGCGCAAACACACCGCACCAAGAAATGGCGAACGGCATCTAATCTGATCTCTAGACGGCGGCGGCCGCTACCTGGAGGGTGCGTTGTGGGCTAACACTTGCCAGATCTCAGGCGTTAGCCCTGGATGCTAGCATTGGATCGAGTTGCCTTTCAGCACATCGAAGCCAGCC
>NZ_JBXWOJ010000028.1:0-9120 GCF_059610805.1 Ruegeria sp. CDSC025
CCATCATTCGCGCGAAGATGCCCTTGTCGCTCCACCGTTTCCATCGATTGTACAGCGTCTTGTGCGGTCCATAGGCGCAGCCGAGGACACGGTGTTGTCTAATAGGGTTGCCCGAGGGGAAAGGCAGCGTCTTACCCCAGATGGCCAGAGGCGTTTGGCTTGTCCAAATCCTGCTGGCCCTAAAACAAGTGCGGCGGTGCGGGCTGCGCTGTTACTTTTTGCGCCAGAACAGGTTGTTTTTTTTGCGCAGTACAAAATGGTGGGAGTAGGACAAGCAGAGCCCGGATCTTGCCAGGCCAATCATGGTTCCTAGGATTACGCGCTTAGGGGCGCCATTGTGCGCAATAAGATATGGAATCAATCTGCGGTGGACTCATTGAGGCCTACTTTCCTGAATCAATTTGGCTGAAACACTATCTTTAAGGGTTTGATATGATATCTATTTTATTGCAGCTAGATGTCGTAATACCTGTCCATTGCAAGGCGTGGTCGAATGCTCCAGTGGCGCGTGGGCTGCAGCTGAAAATCTACACCAACGCGAGCAATGGTCCCTCGGCACGGATTGCTCGATAGTTCTGACGGCTTCCACCTCGAAAACCTATCAGATGAGAAATCAGGGGATGTCCATTCCATCAGAGCCCTTCTGCACCTAGCCGCTATCTACCCCAGAGCATCGGGTAAAGGACCAATCACTACGCCGCCATTGCCCAGCACGCTTCGGTCTTTCTGTTAGACCGTTGCCCCTTTGATACGGATCGCAGAACCCAGTGTCCCGGCACACAGACCCACAACAATGGCGATCAAAAGTTCGGTCGTTGCAACATTGGCAAAGTCCCAATGGGCAAACAGCAGCGTCCCAACAATGCCGATCAAACCGCCCATCATGGCCCCCAGCCAGAGGCGGCGCGTCATCATGCCAAGCGCAACGCCCAGAATGCCTGGAAGGCCGATGATGTTGCCGCCGATTGTTCCCAGAAGTTCCAGCATAACTTACCCCTTTTCAGTCCGACTGTGTGGTCAGGTATGACCGGATTTCTGCGCTGCCGTCTGCAACCTGTTGTTGCAAGTTACCTGCGGATTTATTAGCCAGCGCATCGGTGATTTTCTGGTATTCTTCCTGATAACCCTGCGGCAGGCTGTGTGCGATGCCTTGGTGGCAGTCGATGCAGGTCATGTTGTTGTCAATTGCCCGCTGATGTTCCGATGCAGCGCGTGCTTCTTGAATGGTGAAATCCATATAGTCAAAGTTATGGCAGTTGCGGC
Source organism: Ruegeria sp. CDSC025 (assembly GCF_059610805.1). Classification (NCBI taxonomy): domain Bacteria; kingdom Pseudomonadati; phylum Pseudomonadota; class Alphaproteobacteria; order Rhodobacterales; family Roseobacteraceae; genus Ruegeria; species Ruegeria sp. CDSC025. Next base: position 1,264 of record NZ_JBXWOJ010000028.1, read on the forward strand.
ACTCGCGGCTGTCAGAGGCCTTCATCTTTTTCCAGACCGCCGAAGCCATACTTAGCCGATGCGTTTCGTATTTCTCAGGCGTGCTGATGGTTCCGGCAAGCTCGTGATAGACATCTTTAACAGCCATGATCTTGGCCTTGATCTTGTGGTTCCATTCATGTGGCACGTGGCAGTCAGAACAGATCGCGCGGACACCGGAGTGGTTGTTATAGTGGATCGTCTCGCGGTATTCACCCAGATTGGTTTCCATCGTGTGGCACGAGGTACAGAATTCCTCGGTATTGGTCAGTTCCAATGTCCAGTGGAACCCACCCCAGAACAGAATACCGGCCAGAAACCCGGCGAGGATCAGAAAGCCCGAGCTGAACATAACAGCCGGGGTCCAGATCGCGTTCCAGAGGCGGCGGATCCAACCGCGGTTTTCGGGGGAGTCTGCCATCTTGGTGCTCCTTTCAGACATGCGTTGGATTAGTTGCCGGACGAGGGTTCAAACACGTTGTCGACCAACGCAGGCGCATCTGCCTGAGGCACGTGGCACTGGTTGCAGAAATAACGGGTCCCGGCGATGTGATCCAACTCATTGCCGTCACGATCCAGATAATGGGTCATCGACAGGGTCGGCGCATTGCGTTCCCCGGCTTTGGTCCAGTCATGGCAGGACAGGCATTGATTGGTGCGCACGTCAATCTGGTATTGCTCGATCGAGTGGGGGACAAGCGGTGGTTGCTGGCGATAGTTGCGCTGCACCCGTCCTTCCACGTTCTTGTGAATCCGGTCCAACGGAATGGGTTCATCCACCTCGGCGCCACGCAGGGTTTGCACCGTCGCAGATTGCGCAAGGACGAACCCGCTCAGGAATATAACGGGGATCAGGGCGACGACACCTGTGAGGATTGGCTTGTTCATCTCGGCACTCCCTTAAATAGGTCTGGCTACGCGCGGTTCAGGCGCGGGAACTGGATCGGAAGGTGCGGCGACTTGGTCGTCGAACCGGTGAGTAAATTTGAAGACATCAACTGCACAGACATCGATACAGCGACCGCAGTTTGAGCAGTCGGTTGACAGGATCAGCGGCGTGGCACCCGGCTTGCCCTTCAGCGCGGGCGAAATGATGTGGTTTTCGGGGCATACGGCATAACAATCCATGCAATCGTCACAGGCCGAGCGGTTAACCGCGCTGACCCGTAACAGGCTTTTGGTGCCGATCAGGCCATAAAACGCACCGACCGGGCATATGTGGCCGCACCAGCCGTGACGGGCGACAAACACATCAAAGACAAAGATCGCAACGACCATGACCCAGACAAATCCGGCCCCAAAGAGAAGGCCGCGATGCAACATGGTGATTGGGTTGATAATCTCCCATGCGATCACGCCGGTGAGGCCCGAGACGATCAGCGCCGTGGCCAATATCCACAACCGCGTGCGCCGTTTAGGTTGCCAACCTTTCGGCAAGTCCAACCGCCTGTGCAACCAGTTGGCGGCGTCGGTCACCGGGTTGATCGGACAGACCCACGAACAATAGACGCGGCCCCCGACCAGCGCATAGGCCACCATGACGATCAAGCCGCCAATCAAAGCGGTCATCGCCGGCCAATGCCCGGCGATGATGCTTTGCAACAGGATGAATGGGTCCGTCAGCGGCAGTACACCCAGGGTCTGCGATCCTGCCAAGGTACCTGTAACGACCCAGATGCCGAACCAGGGTCCCAACAGGAACAGGACCAGAAAGAACAGCTGACTGATACGGCGAAGTATCAGGTATTTATGCGCGCCGACCCAGCCTTTGACCGCCACGGCTTCTTGGCCTATGGGCATATGTGTGCGGGTGGTCATTGTCCCACCCCTGGAAGATCATAGCCGGGTTCAAAACCACCCGGTGCGATCAGATTGTCGACCCCCGGGCCGGGCAGGCGGTCGGGCAGGTCGATTATGCCTTCAACAACCGGCGCGCCCTTGGCATCTTTTTCTTCCCAACCTTTGCGGTAATGATCCGCGCTGCTGCCCCGCGCAAGACGTACCGGCAATACCTTGATTGCGGCTTCTGGCAGAACACAGCTTTTTTCGCACATGCCACAGCCGGTGCAGCGGTCGGCATTTACGGTTGGGATAAACATCGCATGGTGGCCCGAGCGGGCGTTATGCGCCGTTTCCAGCGTGATCGCTTCGTCTATCACGGGGCAGACACGGTAACAAACGTCACACCGCAATCCCAGGAAGTTCAGGCAGTTTTCCTGATCGACCAAAACCGCGACGCCCATTTTGGCATCGTCAATGTTATCCAACTTGGGATCTAGCGCACCGGTCGGGCAGGCGGCAACACAAGGAATATCGTCGCACATTTCACAAGGCACATCGCGAGCGGTAAAATATGGCGTGCCCGTCGCCCCGGCATCCGACCCAAGCTCGGCCAGTTTCAAGGTATCATAGGGGCAGTCTCGCACACACAGCCCGCAGCGAATGCAGGCCGACAAGAACTCCCGCTCTGGCAGCGCGCCGGGGGGGCGCAAAGCTTCGGCCGACAATGCACGGGCGTCGCGGGCCAGCCAGGCCAGCAGTGATCCGGCGACCATACAGCCGCCTGCCGCACGCGCCGTATCCTGAAGGAAGCGGCGACGTTTCGGCGAAAGGGGTGTTTCGGCGAGGGGCATGGGGATTACCTTTGCGATCCGTGCCGATTACGCGCGCTCGACCTTACAGGCGCATTTCTTGTAGTCGGTTTCCTTCGACAGCGGACAGGTTGCATCCAACGTCAGCTTGTTGGTCAACTGGTGTTCATCAAACCACGGCATAAAGACCAAGCCGCGCGGCACCTTGTTGCGCCCGCGTGTCTCAACCCGACTGGTGACCTCGCCACGGCGGGTCGACAACACGATTTCCTGCCCGCGGCGCAGGCCGCGATCCTTGGCGTCTTGTGGATGCATATAGACAACTGCCGACGGGAAGGCCCGGTGCAGTTCCGGCACCCTGCGTGTCATCGAGCCTGAATGCCAATGTTCCAGCACGCGACCGGTCGACAGCCACAGATCATATTCTTCGTCCGGCTCTTCTGCGGCGGGTTCGTAGGGGGCAAAGATGATTTTTGCCTTGCCGTCCTTGTGACCGTAGAATTTAACATCCGCGCCTTCGGGCACATACGGATCGTACCCTTCGCGGAAGCGGTAAAGGGTTTCTTGCCCGTCCACGACCGGCCAGCGCAACCCACGCGCCTGGTGATAGGTTTCGAACGGTGCAAGGTCATGTGCGTGACCACGGCCAAATTCGGCATATTCCTCAAACAGGCCTTTCTGAACGTAGAACCCAAAATGCTCGGATTCGTCGTTGTCAAAGCCTTCCGCAGTTTCGGCTAGGGGGTACTTGTCCACCGATCCGTTGGCGTAAAGCACATCATACATGGTCTTGCCGCGGTGTTCGGGCATCTTAGCCAGCAGTTCTTCATCCCAGACCTCTTCAACGGTGAAGCGCTTCGAAAACTCCATCAACTGCCACAGGTCAGATTTTGCTTCTCCTGGCGCTTTCACCTGCTGGCGCCAGAACTGAGTACGGCGTTCCGCGTTGCCATAGGCGCCTTCTTTTTCGACCCACATGGCGGTGGGCAGGATCAAATCTGCAGAGACAGCTGTGACAGTTGGATAAGGGTCAGAGACTGCGATGAAGTTTTCCGGGTTGCGATAACCCGGGTAACCTTCCTCGTTGATATTGGGTGCCGCCTGCATGTTGTTGTTGCACTGCACCCAATAGGCATTCAGTTCACCATCCTTCAGCTTCCGGTGCTGCAAGACCGCATGGAACCCGGGCTTAGGTGGAATAGTACCTGCCGGGATATTCCAGGCGGTTTCGCAAATCTGACGGTGTTCGTCATTTGCCACCACCATGTCTGCAGGCAGGCGGTGGGCGAACGTGCCCACCTCACGCGCGGTTCCACAGGCCGAGGGCTGACCGGTCAGCGAGAAAGGCGAGTTGCCGGGTTCAGAGATCTTACCAACCAGAAGGTGCACATTATACATCAGCGAATTCACCCACGATCCGCGGGTGTGCTGGTTGAAACCCATGGTCCACAAGCTCATCACTTTGCGGTTCGGGTCTGCATATTGTTGCGCCAGCTTCTCAAGTTTATCGGCGGGCACGCCAGACAGTTCGGCTGTGTATTCCAGCGTATAAGGTGCGACCGCCTCGGCGTATTCTTCAAAGCTGATCGTCTCGAGCTTGCCCGAGTTTGGGTTCTCTGCCTCTTGCTGCAGCGCGTTTGTATCGCGCAGACCATAACCGATATCGGTGGCGGTTTTGGTGATGTTGACGTGCTTGTTGACAAACTCTTCGTTCACCGCGCCGTTCTGAATGATGTAATTGGCGATGTAATTCAGGATCGCCAGATCGGTCTGCGGGTTAAACACTAGGCCATTATCGGCAAGCTCGAACGAGCGATGTTCGAATGTCGATAGAACATGCACTTCGCATCCCGGCTTGGTCAGGCGCGTGTCGGTCAGGCGCGACCACAGGATCGGGTGCATTTCGGCCATGTTCGATCCCCACAGCACGAAAGTATCCGCGTGTTCCAGGTCGTCATAGCAACCCATCGGCTCGTCAATTCCGAAGGTACGCATAAAGCCCACGACCGCGGACGCCATACAGTGCCGCGCGTTGGGGTCGATATTGTTGGACCGGAACCCGGCTTTCATCAATTTCGAAGCAGCATAGCCTTCCCAAACCGTCCACTGGCCTGACCCGAACATGCCGACACTGGTCGGGCCCTTCTTGGCCAGCGCCTCTTTCCATTTGGCAGCCATGACGTCAAAGGCTTCGTCCCAACTGACCGGCTCAAACTCACCGTTCTTGTCATATTCGCCGTTGGTCTTGCGCAGCAATGGGGTGGTCAGGCGATCCTTGCCATACATGATCTTGGACAGGAAATAGCCCTTGATGCAGTTCAGCCCGCGATTGACCGGCGCGTCAGGGTCACCCTGAGTGGCGACAACACGCCCGTCCTTGGTACCTACCAGCACAGAACAGCCGGTGCCACAGAACCGGCAGGCGGCCTTGTCCCAGCGAATGTCAGGGGTGCCCACCTGCGCGGCGGCCTGACCAGTGGCCAAAGGAATACCTGCGGCAGAGGCCGTCGCTGCGGCCGCTGAGGCCTTGAGGAATGTCCGACGAGTTTCTGATATGGTCATAGCGTGGGCCTCCGGCTGGTGGTTTGGCTTGGGGCATCGGGATGCGGATGGCTGTCCGCAGTGTCCTCGAAATGGTGGTACGTTAACGTCAGAGAAATCACCCCGGGGATCTGGTGCAGGTCCATGATGATCTCGGACGCAAGGCGTGTCGGCGTGTCTTCGACAACAATTACGAAACGACCGTCTTCGGCCTCGGCGTGAATTTCGACACCGACAGTGTCTTTCATTGCCTCGGACGCCGCCAGTGCCTGCGCTGGCGCGATATGTAATAGGCATCCGCAGATATTCATTGGCTGACTTCCGTTTGAGATATGGTTTTGCGTTTCAATGTGACGGCATCGACCGGGCAAGACGCCATACACGACCCACAGCCAGTGCAGGCGTCGAGGTCTAATGATGGATTCGCGCGGCCACCCAGTTGCAGCCTGAAGTTGATGGCGTTCTGTTCGCAATTATCCTGACACACCCGACAGCTGACACCATTGACAGACAGGCAGGACGCAGCTTCGACCGACGCGCGCCACGGCCAATCTTGCAGGCGTTCTATGTCCAGGGCATCCGTGGGACAGGATTGAGCGCAACTCCCACAAAAAGTGCAGGGACCCTCGGTGGGTTGAAACACCGGATACCCATCCTGACCAATGGCAATCACACTTTCGGGGCAAGCTTCGACACAGTCGCCACATTTACTGCATTGATCTGCAAAACCAGGCACAACCGAACCCGGAGGTCGAACAAGATTACTGTCCTCCCGGAATGCGGTGACGCCCAAAAATGCGCGTCGGCTGGTCAGTTGACTCATATCGCTTTGACCTGGCTATCTCTGATTCCTTTTCTGAGTTTACTGCATAATCGTTCTGAGGCTGGTACATTTTGATCCAGATCATTATTTGAGCGCATCGTTCTTAAACGTTTTGAGCTATTTGACGTCTGGAATGCCACCATCCGTACTGCTTGAAACCAGATGAGCGATGACACAACAAAGCCAAACCGCCATCTGTCTCAAAACATCTGATGACGTATAGCCGTCCATTGCCAACCGTTGCCACGTCGACAGGTGATTGGGCCGTAGATCATGTCGTCGCGCAACTTCATTGACCTCAAACCCAGGACCAACGACTTGGCCACAACACGACCCTTGAACGGTTCTGAAGGTGTAGACGCCCCCGCTGGCCTCGGTGTGCCATTGTGGGTTTGCAAACAAACTGAATGGAGGCGTCACTGGAAGAGATTGGCATGATTGGCCTGGATTTGGCGAAGAATGTGTTCCAGGTGCACGGAGCGGCTAGAACAGGTCACCCGGTTCTTCAGAAGAAACTGCGCAGGGGCCAGGTCCTCGAGTACTTTGCCAAATTCCCGCGTAGCGTGTTTGCAATGGAGGCCTGCACCAGTGCGCATTATTGGGCGCGCGAGATCGGTCGTTTGGGTCACAAAGTCAGGCTGATCAATCCGGCCACGTGAAGCCATTCGTCTAACGTCAGAAGAACGATATGGACGATGCAGAAGCAGAACTGTGAAGCTGCAAGTCGACCAACGATGCGCATTGTTGCTGTGAAGTGTGAAGAGACCTAGGCGTCAGCGATGGTTCTTCGGTCCCGGGAATTGTTGGCTCGGCAACGCACGCAATTGATCAACGCTCTGCAAAGTCACCTTGGCGAGCTAGGTCAGGTCGCACCGACAAATCTCTGATCAGCACGTCGAATGTTGAGTGTCAAAACCTGACCATGCGTATGCCCATGCGCCCTTTTACCCGCCTGACAAGTGGTTTCAGCAAGAAGGTTGAAAACCGCATGCACTCCGTTGCGCTGCGTTTCATGTACTACAACTCTGTGAAGGTGCATCAGACGTTAAAGGTGACACCTCCAATGGAAGCGGGTTTGACTGATCGCCTCTGGAATATAGCTGAACTGGTTGCTATCGTTGATGCCAACGAACCCGCACCAAAGAAGCGTGGAAACTATAAGCCCCGTAATAAGGCACTTTCAAAGTGACCCAATCCCGTACGATCCGCGTATATTAGCGCGTTGATATATGAAGTCGTTCATGAAACCGGCCAGGCCAAAGGTATTCCGAACCAACCATCAGCGGGTTTTCCATCCACTTCGCGACTGACAAACGTCTGCCTTCGAAGATCTCGAAACGCACCGGCTTCTGCGTCTTACTCTGCAGAACGGAGGCTCGTTCCTTGACCTGTCCGGAGGCCATTACATCGACCACCTGCATTCGGACCAGATCGCAGCCTCGGAGCTTGTTGTCTATTGCCATATTGAAGACGACAAAGTCCCGGTGGATTTTGGCTAGCTCAAGTCCAACCCTGATCGCCCAGATGTGTTTTGGTTTCAGAGGGCGCTTTTGTCCTACGATCCGGCCCTTGTTTCAGGCCGGGCGAAGCGCGCGAATGGCGGGTAAGTTTGGTGTTTCCATGACTGATCCTCCGAACCGCCATTCCCTCCCACTTCGACAACCCGACGTTGACCGGTGCAGCATATCACCGGATGCTGCATCGCATTCGACGTCCAGTGTGAGCCCAAAGCGATAGAGTTTCAAACCTAACATCAAACTTTTCGAGGGCTAAAACAACTGCTACTCCCTTATGAATGATTGTTTGTTGAGCAGCCTCATCTGACTGGTTCAATTTGATTGTTAGTGCATCATTGGCCTGTGATCCATTGAGATGATGGTTTCG
>NZ_JBXWOJ010000029.1:0-7514 GCF_059610805.1 Ruegeria sp. CDSC025
AGATCAGACATGTTCACCGCTCGTTTTTGAACCGTGAATCACGCCGCAAAACGGAAATCAATGGGTCCTGACCCTAGCGCTCACCTGTAGAAAACTTGACAGTTACCGGGTTTGCGCCTTTAACGCGCAGCTCCGCCACATGGTCACCTGGCTTGGGTACATCGATCCAAGCATCCAGATCTTTGGCGACATTCTTGCCGTCCAGATACCATTCAACGGATTTTGCTTCGGTGCGGCCAGTGAATGTACCCCAGAGATGCAGCGGTCGGTCCGGGCGCACCACTTGCCCCTCAGAGGGGTGAATAATGGCGAGTTCGGGTGGCGCTAGTGGCAGTTTAACTTGCTTGGTGTCTGCCGTTGCGGTGAAGTAACCGTCATGAGCAAGGACCCTAATCCAAACCTTGTCGACCGGAATGGTGTTGGGGTCGATCTCAAAGCTGTTACCTCTCGCACCAACCCTGAGCCCGTTCCAGCGTTCACCATCAGAAGACCATTGCAGCCAAATATCGGGATCGTAACCACGCTTGGCACCGGTCGTTTTCCAGGAAACCTTTAGACCAGACTTGCCAATGCTGGCTTCAGCCGAAGCCAATTTAACCGGCCGTGCCGGTCGCTTGCGCTCCCATATGACTGCGTCCCCCTGGCAGATGCGGATTGCAATTCCGGAGCCGACATCGCCCATTGCCGCAATGAAACTATACGGCGGTTTAGGCGGATCCTTTTTATCGCCTCCGCCGCAACCGCAGCCATCGCCATTGGCGTCGTGATTATCCATTGTGAACACCGGCGCAGATGAGATCACCTCGTCCTTGTCCCCGATCAACTGCAAAACTAGATCGGTACGCGCGCCAGACATCCGCAAGGGCCGGGTTGGAACCCGTACGAGGCTTGCGACCGAGACCTGCATGTCTTTGCCGACCTCTCCCACGATCGTCACGAAAGGACGCATCTGGTCTTGCCTGTCGACTTCCATGGCGCCTGCCCCCACCGAATTGCCGCCAGACACGCCTGTTGCCAGCGCCACCGGGTCAAATTCGGCGCGGTTCAGCATATAGTTATGCGTAAAGATCGAGACCCACCGGGGGCCGCAATAACCCATCAGATCCTCACTGTTGGCTGGCCGGTGTATTGTCCCGTCATTTGTGTCGAGGCCGTATTCGCCGATGCTCGCATCCGAATAGACAGTGTTGCCATTGCTATCGGTCGTTGTCATGCCGGTATCGTAAGGCTCGTAAAGCGGGTAGCTCGCGTTTGGCGTGCCGACCGTGCCACATGGGGCATGTGGTAAACCCGCCTGATGGCCCAACTCATGCGCCAACGTGATCGGGCTACCGGACAAGCCAGCGCCGTTGCCGCCGCTGGCGCATCCTGTGTTGCCATGCGAGCGCGGGATCGCCGCATTGACCAGTCCATAGTAAAGCCAATCGCCCTGATTACCGTCATTCGTGCGCGCGTTAGCCACGAAATTCAGGATCGGCGTCCAGTTGGGATCGCATCCCCCCGCTGGGAAATTGTTGTTTGTCAGACCTTGTGTTGTTGTCTGACTGTCGATGATACGCACATTGGGCGTACTGCCTACCGGGAAAACCCGAAGGGCAAAGCTGGTATCAGCGGCAACTTGTGCTGCGTTGGGGGCAGGCAAGGTAATATTGGCGCCGCCGCCCATCGGTGGACCGTTATAGCCAATTGTGACGGCTGCAACGCGCAACTCTTGCTCAAGATCGACATCAACAAGCTGTTGGGCCGTGCCGCTGCCTCCATAGCAATCGTCTGGCGACGAGACAGTGATAGAAAGGCGCAAGAGCCCGGTCATTACGTTGGCAGGGATAATGAAGTTCAGCGTCGCATCAATGTCGCGTCTCTCTGCGTCGTAGCTTGAGAAACTGTCCTGCGCTGTCACCGGGGCATTGGTCGGAACGATATTGGCCACCGTGGACCAGATCCCACCAACCCGGCGTTCCACTTGAAGTGTGCCACTGACATTGCCGAGCTGCCCATTATCGAAATTCGGATCCTGCCCACTGCGCAGATATGTCCGCACCCAGGCCGATTTATTGGCAACAAGTTGAAGGGAGTTGTCCGGGCCGCGGTCAGCTGGATCAGTCAGATGCTGGTTGGCTCGGAAATACTGAATCGCCTGCGTTACCTCGACCCCGTCGATGGATAGATCCGGCGGGTTCTGGAAAACGAGGTCTAAGCCCTGACTTACTGTAGGAGGTTTACATTTACCGGTCACGACGATTTCGACCCGCACTCGGGTCGTTTGGTCGAAGTCAGTCTGATCGAAGTCCCAGCGTCCCAGATCGGGGGCCGGTGAAATCTGCGCAATGGCAGCGCCGGTGTCTGTATTGACGATGCGCACAGTCACTGAGTCAGCGGCGCAGACCTTCCAGCGGATTTTCAGAACCTCGCCGGGTAACAGGCAGTCGTCGTTCTGATGCCCTTTGACGATAAACTTGAGAATGTCAGCGCTTGTGCCTTCGAACTCAGCCAACATCGTGCCGCTTTTTCGATAGTCCAGGAAACGATCGCAGACGCTGATCGTTTGGGTCGGAGGAATGATCGCCAAACCACATCCTGCACTGGACGGGACGATCACGCAGATGCGTTCGTCTGACCACGAGGTCGTCACAGCGATCGGACCGGGGTTCATCGTGCCATGCTGGGTGAACTGCACTTGCCCCGCAATATCGCCAAACCCGCACCCGCAGATCGCAACCGTGTCACCGGGGCAGGCACGCTCTGGGTTGATCTTGGTCACGGTGTAGCATTCGATACTGCACAAGTTTCTATAGGCATCCGTGATGCAATCCAGGATGGGCTGGCGGACACAAGTTTGACAGCAAGGCACTTGTCCGCAAGGGGTTTGACCGGTGCAGATGCACATCACATATTCGAGCAGATCCTTAAAATGACGCCTTGCGTGCGGCTTCTTGCAGATCAGGTTGACAGCTGCTTCATGAAGCGCGGTCAACACCTGGAACCGGCAACGTTGTTCAAGCAGCGCGCCGACGTATTTGATCATTGTTGGTCTGTGACTACAGGATACATGCATGGCCGCAAAGACCATCAAGCTCATGTCTTTGTCAGCGATCAGGGACTTACCGGTCGGGCAGACATGGTCGGAACAGCACACCGGGTTGGGTTTGGATTTGATGGGCTTACAGCTGTCATCATTGCAGTCGTCGGAAAAAATGTCCTGCAAGATACCGCCTGCGTCATCCCCGGATGCGCCGCCACAGCCGCAGCCTGTTGGCGACGTGGCACAAAGAGCATTGAGGACATCCACATAGCGCCCCTTGGCAGCGACGTCTCCGTTCAGAACACTCCAGGCATCACTAAGCGAGTTGTCAAAAATCGCAAGCGTCGGGCGGATGCACTCAAAGAAGTGAGTGCGCTTGCGCAGCAACCGATCAGCATCCGCAAGCTCAAGCGCTTCCTCAATGTCATCAAGAACGCTTTCTGGCAAAAACGGCTTATTCGGTGCAGCCCAGCTTAGCGGGCGGCTCAGGTGACACGCCAGCTTCTTTGCCGGGATGGCGACGTCGATTTTAAAATCGTCGGTGCAGGAACAATCCTCAATCTTGAGCCGGGCTTTATGGATGCGCACCCCGTCGCGGTCGCGCAGCTTTATCCGCAATTCCATCGGACCTGCACATCGACAGTCTTCGGGTATTTTCGACGAATCCACTATGAGCACAAATCGGCCATCGGCGGCTGTCAGGACGCATCCAAGATCGATTTTACAGTCGTCTCGCTTGCGCCAGCCATCCCCAAATACCGCCTGAATCTTGACCAATATACCGTGTACGGGCTGACCGTTCTCCTGTTGGGTGACACGACCGAAAACAGATTGAATAAGACTGGACATAGCTAAAGTAAGCCTCCGTTTTAATAATGAACTTCTGTCAATTTCTCTTGGGAATTGCGCCAAATAGGACGCTTTACACCAATCTCGACCAAGTGTGATTTGCAAATTTGGAATAGTGTTAATGCTGTTTAAATATGCTTTTATTTTGCGCCAAAATACCCAAAATGTCAATCAGGTGCCACCTAGGGCGTCGCCGCTCGGAGGCATTAACAGCAATGAACACCGCACTCCTTCCGCACGGTGCCAAGTGTAAAATGCCACACAGCTCTGACGTGAAGAACTGGTTATTGTGCAATTTTACCGCGCACGCGGCCAAAAAGCACTGAGCGGCCCATAAAAGGCATTCAACACCCCGCTGGCATTCTGCGGACGCAGCCCGCATTTCGGTCATTCGCTGCAAGTGCAAATTTTGGCGCTGCTCGTACTCACACATTGCGGACGAAGCTGCCGGTTGCTGAACGTCTGCTTCCCGTTAACGCTGAATCTCAGACGATCCACCCAAAGACATACCCCGCCCCAAGCGAACCCAGAACTGCAAGCAGCAGATAGAGCATCAACGGTTGCAATTTGAGCACCGGTGCGATGGCCATAGCACCCCAGATGCTGACCGCGCCGCCCGAGACAAGGAAAGCCATCGCCGCGCCTTCGGACATGCCGTTGTCGATCAACCCGCGTGTCAGCGGGAGCGCAGCGTAACCGTCGATATAGGCCGGGGCACCGACAAAGACAGCGGCGGGTATGGCCCACCATTTGTCTTCGCCAACATATGCTGCCAGTGCGCCCGGCGTCAGTGCGGCGTTTAAGGCATACTCGGCGGCAAATGCCGGGATCAGGCAGATCAGGATCAGCCGCGTGGTCGCCCAGAACTGTCTGCTGAAAGAATGCCTTCGTGCCTCAGACCGCCATACCCATGGATCAAAGGGTTGATCCCTGCCGCATCGTGCGGCACTCAGTTGGCGCGCAAGACCATTGTCTCGAAGCGCGCTCATTGCCCAAGGTGTCTTGGCGAATAGCCCTGTGATCACGCCCCCGAATATGCCTAATCCGAAAGCTGCGAGTGTTTTGCCGATCGCAAAGCTCAAACCCAGTGTCGCGGCTGTTGTCGCGAGCATCGCCGGATCAGTTATTGGGGAGGACAGCCAGAATGCCATGATCGGAGCAAGTGGCACGCCCGCTGCCAGCAATCCGGCCATTAAGGGCAGCACCGTCACACCGCAGACCGGCGTGATGGCTCCGATGAGCGATGCAGCCAAAACCGTTCGCAACGTCCTGCCCTCGAACGCGCCAGCGATGTGGGTATCCGCGCCGCTGGCGATGATCCAAGCTGCTAGAACGATGCCCGGAATGACAATGGGGGCAACGACAATTAGACCCCATAGGACGAACCTTGCTGCGTTTGCGGCGTGTTCCGGCCAAGCAAAACCTACACCTGCCAACAGAAGCAGAAACAGGCCCCACACTAAGGGTTTCCGGTTGGATGGTCGGTTGGCAGCTGTCTGATCGGACATGAGATACTCCTCTGACCTTGAAAAATAGTGCGGCACGAGGCATCTGTGAAACGCATAGTTACAATTTCCGATATTGGAAAAACAAATGGAAAACCTGGATAGCGATCTTCTGCGAACCTTCGTCGCCGTGGCTGATGCCGGAAGCGTCACAGAAGGCGCCGCCCGCATCCACCGGTCGCAGTCTGCAACGAGCCTTCAAATCAAGCGCCTCGAAGCGATCCTGGGTCAGCCGGTCTTCGACAGGCATGGTCGCGGGGTGGTCCTGAGCGACACGGGACGAAAGCTATTTCCAGTCGCGCAGGACGTGACGGCACGTCTCGATGCGGCACTACGAGAGATTTCCCAGAACACGGTAAGCGGGAAACTACGTTTGGGCATACCCGACGATCACGGACGAACGAAACTCGCGGCGATCATTGCGACCTTCACCCGCCATCATCCGAAAGTCGAACTGGATGTCACATGCGCTCTGAGCACCAGTTTTCCCGAGGCCCTCGACAAAGGTTCGCTGGACCTTGCGGTCTATGAGGTCGAAAACCCGTCCAGCCAAGAGGAAGTTCTTTATGAAGACCCAACTTGTTGGGTGTCGTCGGTGCGCTGGAATTTTCAGATCGATGAAAGCCTTCCGGTGGCCTTGTTCGATCATGCATGCTGGTGGCGCGACGCGGCAGTCAATTCATTGCAAGCCCGCGGAGAGCCATATCGCGTTGTATATTCCAGCCAGAGCGTCTCTGGCGTAATTGCAGCGGTTGAAGCTGGGATTGCAGTAGGTCTACTTGGTCGCTCGTCGTTTCACGCAGGTCTATCGGTGGTGAACGACGCATTGGGCTTCGGAAACACGCCTGCCTCCAAGCTGGTGATGGCATCCAGCAAGCCGAAAGAACAAGGGCCTCAGGACGCTATGAAGGAGGCGATCCGAGCCGCATTTATGGCCAAGCCATAAAAAGCTGACTTTCGCTGCGCTCTGTCGAATGGGCAGGTCGGACTAGGTTCCTGACATCGGAGGCGGCGCGGCATCCTGTGGTATGACGCCTGTGTCAACGTCGGGTCGTCGTTTTGGGAGGGCATGGCGGATCGGAGGATTAGTCATGGAAATACCAAACTTACCTGCCATTCGCGCACTTCGACTAGCCTGGAACAAGGGCCGCATTGTCGGTCAGAAGCGGCCACTGAAACCAAAGCATGTCTGAGCAATCTGGGTGCGGCTTGAATTGGCAGAGTACCATCGTGATCTTGCTCTGTTCAATATGGCAATCGACAGCAAGCTTCGCGGCTGCGACCTTGTGAAGAGGAAAGTTGTGGATGTGCTGGCGTCAGGCCAGATCAGGGAACCCGCCTCAGTGCTGCAGAACAAGACGCAGAAGTCAGTTCGGTTTGAGATATCGGAAGGCACCCGCACATCCGTCGGAAAATGGATGGAATACGAATTGATGGTCGGATCAGAGTATCTTTGGCTAGGCCGTTTTCATGAGCGCCTTCACATATCGACACGTCAGTATGCGTAGATTGTTCGGGACTGGGTCACGTCGATCGGACTGGAAGCCAGTGCATATGGCACGCATTCGATGCGGCGAACGGAAGTCACTCAGTTCAACAAGAAGACTGGCAACTTTCGCGCCGTTCAGCTTCTGTTGGGGCACACAAAGATGGACAGTACAGTCAGGTATCTTGGCGTTGAACTTGAGGATGCCTTGGCCATTGCTGAAGCTATTGAAATCAAACATCTCTGGGCCGCCTACACGGTCGGCCCTTACCGGTCACTCGACATGCCGTCACGATGCTGCGGTCGCAGCCCACTTTTCGGTCATTCGCTACGACAGCAATATCTCAACACAAGCGAACTCACAGAACGCGAACGATACTGTCTTTCGCTGCCAGCGCACCAACGGCAGCTATTTACGCATCGCGTCTGTCGCAAAGAGAAAGAGGCAAAACCGGATACAGGCCAATCACTTCGGACAATTTGAAACGGGTGCCCTGGTACTTATTCACGTCGACGCCGCACGAACTTACGGCTTTCAAACTAAGTTTTCGACGAAATTGGTAGCGAACTTATTACTAGGGTCAGGACCCATTGATTTTCGTTTTGCGGCGTGATTCACGGTTCAAAAACGAGCGGTGAACATGTCTGATCT
>NZ_JBXWOJ010000030.1:0-2500 GCF_059610805.1 Ruegeria sp. CDSC025
TTGCTTCCACGGTGCTTTCAGTTGTGATGGCGCAACGCAAAAGCCCGCTCTGGCACGGTGTGTAATATATTGATATTGTGTAGTGATTTAGGTTGCGGGAGTAGGGTTTGAACCTTTGGCCTTCAGGTTATGAGCCTGACGAGGTGAAGACGTTAAGCAATTGATCCAGTGGATCAATTTTAGTCTGAACGGGCTGTGTTGATATTATTCGACCTGGTTGCGGGAGTAGGATTTGAACCTACGACCTTCAGGTTATGAGCCTGACGAGCTACCGGGCTGCTCCATCCCGCGACACTAGGTTGGCCTATCGCTTTCGCTACTTGAGGCCGGGGTCGAATAAGTATTGTTATCATTTAGAGAGAATTGGGATTTTTCTAGGTTTGGCGGTGACCTACTCTCCCGGGGCTTAAGCCCAAGTACCATTGGCGCGGCAGTGCTTAACTTCCGGGTTCGGGATGGGACCGGGTGTTTCACTTGCGCTATGACCACCAAACCGAGGAAAATCCCACGTTGCGACTTGCGTAGCAAGCGCGACGGGTGGCAGGCAGCGTCTTTTGCGTGCAAAAGGCGCGTTGCCACTCGGTAGTGTAATCAATCAACAGTGCCGCTTGGCGCGACACAGCCATCGTTAGTCTAAGGTGTGTATGTTTTTGATTTGTCTTTCCATTACTGGATCAAATCAAGCCTATCGGGCGATTAGTACCGGTCAACTGAACGCATTACTGCGCTTACATCTCCGGCCTATTGACGTGGTGGTCTTCCACGGCCCTCAGGGAGACCTTGTTTTGAGGGGGGCTTCCCGCTTAGATGCCTTCAGCGGTTATCCTGTCCGATCATAGCTACCCTGCACTGCTGCTGGCGCAACAACAGGTCCACCAGTGGATCGTTCACCCCGGTCCTCTCGTACTAGGGGCAACTCCTCTCAAGTCTCCTACACCCACGGCAGATAGGGACCGAACTGTCTCACGACGTTCTAAACCCAGCTCACGTACCTCTTTAAACGGCGAACAGCCGTACCCTTGGGACCTGCTCCAGCCCCAGGATGAGATGAGCCGACATCGAGGTGCCAAACACTGCCGTCGATATGGACTCTTGGGCAGTATCAGCCTGTTATCCCCGGCGTACCTTTTATCCGTTGAGCGATGGCCCTTCCACTCGGGACCACCGGATCACTATGGCCGTCTTTCGACTCTGCTCGACTTGTCAGTCTCGCAGTCAGGCTGGCTTCTGCCATTGCACTCAACGAGCGATTTCCGACCGCTCTGAGCCAACCTTCGCGCGCCTCCGTTACGCTTTAGGAGGCGACCGCCCCAGTCAAACTACCCGCCACGCAGGGTCCCGGATCCGGATAACGGACCGCGGTTAGACATCAAGAGTGCGAAGGGTGGTATCTCAAGGGAGGCTCCACAGGGACTAGCGTTCCTGCTTCAAAGCCTACCACCTATCCTGCACATCACAATCCTGATGCCAGTGCGAAGCTGTAGTAAAGGTGCACGGGGTCTTTCCGTCTAACCGCGGGAAGCCTGCATCTTGACAGGCAATTCAATTTCGCTGAGTCGATGTTGGAGACAGCGGGGAAGTCGTTACGCCATTCGTGCAGGTCGGAACTTACCCGACAAGGAATTTCGCTACCTTAGGACCGTTATAGTTACGGCCGCCGTTTACCTGGGCTTCAATTCAAGGCTCTCACCTCTCCTTTTAACCTTCAGGCACCGGGCAGGCGTCAGACCCTATACGTCGTCTTGCGACTTCGCAGAGCCCTGTGTTTTTAATAAACAGTCGCCACCCCCTGGTTTGTGCCCCCAGCCCCTAGTTGCCTAGGAACCGGGCCTCCTTCTCGCGAACTTACGGAGGTATTTTGCCGAGTTCCTTCAACATCGTTCTCTCAAGCGCCTTGGTATTCTCTACCAGTCCACCTGTGTCGGTTTAGGGTACGGTCTTATAGGAGGGCTATTTCCAGGAACCTCTCAGCAGCCCATTCAATCCGATAAGGATGAACTACCTCTGAGATCCGTCACCACTCCACGGCCTAGGAATATTAACCTAGTTCCCATCGCCTACGCCTTTCGGCCTCGGCTTAGGGGCCGGCTTACCCTGCTCAGATTAGCTTTAAGCAGGAACCCTTGGACTTTCGGCGAGAGTGTCTCTCACACTCTTTGTCGCTACTCATGTCATCATTCTCACTAGTGATCTCTCCACCGGATCGCTCACGCGCCGGCTTCATCGAAAGCCTCTCTCCTCCAATACGCCCGAAGACGTGAAGGAGGAATGAGACTATGTCACACTACGCTCTGCTACCATGCCTTACGGCATCCTAAGCTTCGGCTCATGGCTTGAGCCCCGTTACATCTTCGCCGCAGGACAACTTATTTAGACCAGTGAGCTGTTACGCTATCTTTAAAGGATGGCTGCTTCTAAGCCAACCTCCTGGTTGTTTTGGTCGTCCCACCTGCTTTCCCACTTAGCCATGAATTGGGGGCCTTAGCTGTAGGTCAGGGTT
>NZ_JBXWOJ010000031.1:0-4448 GCF_059610805.1 Ruegeria sp. CDSC025
ATGACGGATATTAGGCGCACGCCTTTGCATGGTTTGCATGTTGAGTTGGGTGGGAAGTTGGTTGATTTTGCGGGCTGGGAGATGCCTGTTCAGTATCCCTTGGGGATTATGGGTGAGCATGCGCAGTGTCGTGAGAAGGCGGCGGTGTTTGATGTGTCTCATATGGGTCAGGTGATCCTGCGGGGTGAGGATGTTGGTGCCAAGCTTGAGGCTCTGTGCCCGCAGGCCTATGCGACATTGAAGCCTGGCAAGGCGCGGTATGGATTTTTCACCAATTCGGATGGCGGGATCATGGATGATCTGATCGTGTCGAATGCGGGGGATCACTTCTTTGTGGTGGTGAACGCGGCGCTGCGTCATCAGGATATTCCGCATATGCGCGACAATCTGGACGGGGTTGAGGTGATCGAGATCTTTGACCGCGCGCTTGTTGCGGTGCAGGGACCGAAGGCCGAGGATGTGGTGGGTGCGCTTTGCCCTGCGGCGCGGGATCTGAAGTTCATGGAAACCGTTGTTGCCGACATCCTGGGGGCCGAATGCCGGATCTCGCGTCTGGGCTATACCGGCGAGGACGGGTACGAGATCTCGATCCCCGAGGACCGTGCGATAGAAATCACCAAGGCCTTCCTGGCGCATGAGGATTGCGAGGCGGCGGGCCTGGGCGCGCGCGACAGCCTGCGGCTGGAGGCGGGGCTGTGCCTGTATGGCAATGACATCGACCAGGGCACCTCGCCGATCGAGGCCAGCCTGGGTTGGGCGATCCAGAAACGCCGCAAGGAAGAGGGCGGGTTCCCGGGGGCCGACCGCATTCAAAAAGAACTGGCCGAGGGTCCCGCGCGCAAGCTGGTGGGCATCAAGCCGGAAGGCCGGGCACCGGCGCGTCAGGGCGTGGACATTCAGTGCGCGCAGGGCAATACAATCGGTCAGATCACCTCGGGCGGGTTTGGCCCGACGGTCGGTGGACCTGTGGCGATGGGCTATGTGGCGGCGGATCATGCCGAACCGGGTACGGCGGTGAACCTGATCATCCGGGGCAAGCCGCAACCGGCACAGATTGTGGCCACCCCCTTTGTCACCCAGAATTACAAGCGTTGAAGTCAGGAGAGAGACAACATGGCAACCTATTATTCCGAAGAGCACGAATGGCTGACCGTCGAGGGTGATACCGCGACGCTGGGCATCACCAAACACGCGGCTGAACAGCTGGGCGACGTGGTGTTCGTGGAACAGCAGGAAGCAGGCGACGAGTTCGAGAAGGGTGGCGAGATTGGCGTGATCGAATCCGTCAAGGCGGCGTCCGAGCTTTATGCGCCGGTTGATGGCGAGATCGTCGAGGTCAATGAGGCGCTGGCCGACAATCCGGGCGCGCTGAACGACGACCCCGAGGGCGAGGCCTGGATCTACAAGATCAAGATCACGGATGCGTCGCAGCTGGAAGATCTGATGGACGAAGCCGGCTACAAGGCCTTCATCGGGTAACTTCAATTCCGGGGCCCTGAAACCGGGCCCCGGGCTTCATCTTTTTCCAAATACTCCCGCCGGAGGCATCTGCCAGAGCGGCTGGGCGAGACATTCCTTGAGGAGCGCTACACATGGCCTTCAAACTCACCGATTACGAAGCCTATGACTTTGCCAACCGTCGCCATATCGGGCCCAGCCCGACCGAGATGCGCGACATGCTCAAGGTGATCGGCTTCACGACGCTGGATCAGCTGATTGACGCCACCGTCCCCCCTGCGATCCGGCAGAAGGAAGCGCTGGACTGGGGTCCGGCGATGACCGAGCGCGATGCGCTGTTCCACATGAAAGAGGTGGCGAGCAAGAACAAGGTTCTGACCTCGCTGATTGGTCAGGGCTATTACGGCACCACCACGCCTGCGCCGATCCTGCGCAATATCCTGGAAAACCCGGCCTGGTACACGGCGTACACGCCTTATCAGCCCGAGATCAGCCAGGGCCGGCTTGAGGCGCTGCTGAACTTCCAGACCATGGTCAGCGATCTGACCGGGCTGGACGTGGCCAACGCATCCCTGCTGGACGAAGCAACCGCTGCTGCCGAGGCGATGGCGATGGCCAAGCGCGGTGGCCGGTCCAAGGCCAATAACGCGGCTTTCTTCGTCGATAAAAACTGCCACCCGCAGACCATTGCGGTGATCAAAACCCGCGCCGAGCCTCTGGGCATCGACGTACAGGTGGCTGATCCGGATACGATGGACGCGGGCGCGGTGTTTGGCGCGATCTTCCAGTATCCCGGCACGCATGGACATGTGCGCGACTTCACCGCCGAGATCGCGGCGCTGCATGAACATAAAGCCATTGCCATCGTTGCCGCCGACATCCTGTCGCTGGCACTGCTGAAATCCCCCGGCGAGATGGGCGCGGATATCGCCATCGGTTCGACCCAGCGCTTTGGCGTGCCGATGGGTTATGGCGGCCCGCACGCGGCCTATATGGCGACCACCGACAAGCTGAAGCGGTCGATGCCCGGCCGGATCATCGGCGTCAGCATCGACAGCCGGGGCAACAAGGCCTATCGCCTGGCGCTGCAGACCCGCGAACAGCATATCCGCCGCGAGAAGGCCAACTCGAATGTCTGCACCGCGCAGGCGCTGCTGGCCGTCATTGCGTCGATGTATGCGGTTTATCACGGCCCTGATGGCATCAAGGCCATCGCGCAATCGGTGCACCGCAAGACCTCGCGCCTGGCCGCCGGTCTGGAAGAGGCGGGCTTTGCCGTGGAACCGGAAGTGTTCTTTGACACCATCACGGTCGAGGTCGGCCATCTGCAGAATGTCGTGATGGAGGCCGCCGTGGCCCGCGGCGTCAACCTGCGCAAGGTCGGCGACAGCAAGGTCGGCATCAGCCTGGACGAACAGACCCGGCCCGAGACCATCGAGGCCGTCTGGGGTGCCTTCGGCATCGATCGGGCGGATGACAGCTCGAACAAGCTCTACCGCCTGCCGGAACATGCGCTGCGTGAAAGCGAATATCTGACCCACGAGATCTTCCACAAGAACCGGGCCGAGGCCGAGATCACGCGCTATATGCGCCGTCTGGCCGACCGCGACCTGGCGTTGGACCGGGCGATGATCCCGCTGGGGTCGTGCACGATGAAGCTGAACGCCACGATCGAGATGATCCCGGTCACCTGGCCCGAGTTCGGCAATCTGCACCCGTTCTGCCCCGAAGATCAGGCACAGGGCTATCACGAGATGATTGCCGATCTGAACGACAAGCTGTGCCAGATCACCGGCTATGACGCGATCTCGCAGCAGCCCAACTCGGGCGCGCAGGGCGAGTACGCAGGCCTGCTGACCATCCGCAACTATCACGCCGCGCGGGGTGAGGCGCATCGCAATGTCTGCCTGATCCCCACTTCGGCCCATGGCACCAACCCGGCCTCGGCCCAGATGGTGGGCTATCAGGTGGTGCCGGTGCAAGCGGATGAGAAGGGCAACATTGATGTCGCCGATTTCCGCGCCAAGGCGGAAAAGCATTCCGACCATCTGGCCGCCTGCATGATCACCTATCCGTCGACCCATGGCGTGTTCGAGACCACCGTCCAGGAGGTCTGCCAGATCACCCATGATCACGGCGGTCAGGTCTATATCGACGGCGCCAACATGAACGCCATGGTCGGCCTGTCGCGCCCCGGTGATATCGGCGGCGATGTCAGCCACCTGAACCTGCACAAGACCTTCTGCATCCCGCATGGCGGTGGCGGCCCCGGCATGGGTCCGATCGGCGTCAAAGCGCATCTGGAGGAACACCTGCCCGGCCACCCGGAATACGGCACCGCCGTCGGTCCGGTCTCGGCGGCACCGTTTGGGTCTCCGTCGATCCTGCCGGTCAGTTGGGCCTATGTGCTGCTGATGGGCGGTGCGGGTCTGACCCAGGCCACGAAAGTGGCGATCCTGAACGCCAACTATATCGCGGCCCGGCTGCAGGACGCCTATCCAATCCTGTACACCTCGGAAACAGGCCGGGTGGCGCATGAATGTATCCTTGACACCCGTCCTTTGGATGAGGCGGCCCATGTCAGCGTCGACGATGTGGCCAAACGACTGGTCGATTCAGGCTTCCACGCGCCGACCATGTCCTGGCCGGTGGCCGGAACCCTGATGGTCGAACCCACCGAGTCGGAACCCAAGGACGAGCTGGATCGCTTCTGCGACGCCATGCTGTCCATCCGGGCCGAGGCGCAGGACATCATCGACGGCAAGATCGATGCGGAGAACAACCCGTTGAAAAACGCCCCCCATACGGTGCGCGATCTGGTCGGCGACTGGGACCGCCCATACACCCGCGAACAGGCCTGCTTCCCCCCGGGCTCCATGGGCGTCGACAAATACTGGTCCCCCGTCAACCGCGTCGACAACGCATACGGAGACCGAAACCTCATCTGCACATGCCCACCAATGGACGCTTACGAAGAAGCCGCAGAGTAA
>NZ_JBXWOJ010000032.1:0-2960 GCF_059610805.1 Ruegeria sp. CDSC025
GCGCGGCATGCGGCGGTCAGGGTGTTGGCCAGCAGGCATGCGATTGTCATGGGGCCGACGCCACCGGGGACGGGGGTGATTGCTCCGGCGCGTTCGGCGGCGCTGGCGTAATCCACGTCTCCAACCAGCTTGTTCTTGCCGTCGCGTTCAATGCGGTTGATGCCCACGTCGATGACCGTGGCGCCTTCCTTGATCCAGTCGCCGGGCACCATCTCGGGGCGGCCCACAGCGGCGACAACGATATCCGCGCGACGGACAACATCGGGCAGATCCTTGGTGCGGCTATGCGCGATGGTCACGGTGCAGCTGTCGCCCAGCAGCAGTTGCGCCATCGGCTTGCCAACGATGTTCGAGCGGCCGATCACAACCGCATCCATGCCGGACAACGATCCATGATGGTCCCGCAGCATCATCAGGCAGCCCAGCGGGGTACAGGGCACCATCGATTTCTGACCGGTGCCCAGCAGGCCCACATTCGAGATGTGGAACCCGTCGACATCCTTGGCCGGGTCGATCGAATTGATCACCAGATCTTCGTTCAGATGCTTGGGCAGCGGCAGCTGCACCAGAATGCCGTGGACTGCGGGATCGGTATTCAGCTTGTCGATCAGTGCCAGCAGGTCTGCCTCGGAGGTGTCCACATCCAGCTTGTGCTCATACGAGTTCATGCCGACCTCGACGGTCATCTTGCCCTTCGAGCGGACATAGACCTGGCTGGCCGGGTCTTCGCCCACCAGAACCACGGCCAGACCAGGGGTGATGCCATTTTCGTCCTTCAGCTTTGCAACCTGATCGGCAACCTGTGCCCGCACCGTTGCTGCAAAGGCCTTACCGTCGATAACCTGCGCTACCATTCTTCGATCCCTTCTTCCCAAAAACGGATCGGGCGCTTGGGGCGCCCGGTCAGTCAGTCGTTGCCGAGCACACGTTCCTCACGCGCAATCGACCAGTCAATCAGAATGCGCCACAGCGTCTCGGCCAGATCGGGGTCCATCCCCGCCGCCTGAGAGCTGGCACGCACCTTTTGCACCACCTCTTCAACACGATCCGGAATACGGGCCGGCAGGCCCTCGCCCGGCTTCAACTCAGACGCGCGATCAATGTAGCTGGCGCGCCTCACCAGCATCTCGATCAGGTGCCGGTCCAGCTGGTCGATCTGAATCCGCAGATCCTGCATCGTTGCGCAGTCTTGCGGCGGTGTCAGAGTGGGCATCGTGATCTCCTCGTGGCCCGGAGCATTCTCCGGATCACGAGATGTCTTATCTGGCGACTTAGAACAAGCCCTCGATCTCACCTGCGTCATTGAGGCAGATGCTTTCGGCCGCCGGTTTGCGCGGCAGGCCCGGCATAGTCATGATCTCACCACAGACCGCCACGATAAATCCGGCACCCGCGCTCAGGCGCACCTCGCGCACCGGAACCGAATGGCCGGTGGGCGCGCCGCGCAACGAGGGATCGGTCGAGAAGGAATACTGCGTCTTGGCCATGCAGACCGGCAGGTTGCCGTAACCGGCTTCTTCCCATTCACGCAGCTGGTTGCGGATCTTGTTGTCGGCCAAAACCTCGTCCGCGCGATAGATGCGCTTGGCGATGGTTTCGATCTTCTCGAACAGCGGCATATTGTCGGGGTAGATCGGCGCAAAGTTCGCTGTGCCCCCTTCGACGATTTCGACCACCTTCTCGGCCAGCGGCGCCGAACCTTCCGACCCCAGCTCCCAGTGACGCGACAGAACCGCTTCGACCCCGTGGTCAGAGCAATAGTCTTTCACGGCTTGCACTTCAGCGTCGGTATCGGTGACGAAGTGGTTGATGCCAACCACAACCGGCACGCCAAAGGATTTGACGTTTTCGATGTGACGACCCAGGTTGGCGCAGCCCGATTTGACCGCGTCGACGTTTTCCGCACCCAGATCAGCCTTGGCCACACCGCCATTCATCTTCATCGCACGCACGGTGGCGACCAGCACCACAGCCGACGGCGCGATACCCGCTTTGCGGCACTTGATGTTCATGAATTTCTCGGCGCCCAGATCGGCGCCAAAGCCCGCTTCGGTCACCACATAGTCAGCAACCTTCAGCGCGGTCTTGGTCGCAATGACCGAGTTACAGCCATGTGCAATGTTGGCAAACGGGCCGCCATGGACAAAGGCCGGGTTGTTTTCCAGCGTCTGCACCAGGTTCGGCTGCATCGCGTCCTTCAGCAGCACCGTCATCGCGCCTTCGGCCTTGATGTCGCGACAGTAAACCGGGGTCTTGTCGCGGCGATAGGCCACGATGATGTCACCCAGACGCTTTTCCAGATCTTTCAGGTCGTTGGCCAGGCACAGGATCGCCATAACCTCAGAGGCCACGGTGATGTCAAAGCCGGTCTCGCGCGGGTAACCGTTCGATACGCCACCCAAGCTGGCCGTGATCTGACGCAGCGCGCGGTCGTTCATGTCGACCACACGACGCCACGCTACACGGCGAATGTCGATCTCGCACTCATTGCCCCAGTAGATGTGGTTGTCGATCATCGCCGACAGCAGTGAATGGGCGCTGGTGATGGCGTGAAAGTCACCGGTGAAGTGCAGGTTCATCTCTTCCATCGGAACAACCTGCGCGTAACCACCACCCGCAGCGCCGCCCTTCATGCCAAAGTTCGGGCCCAGCGAAGCCTCACGGATACAGATCATCGCGTTCTTGCCGATCCGGTTCAGACCGTCACCCAGACCCACAGTCGTCGTCGTCTTACCCTCACCCGCAGGCGTCGGGTTGATCGCCGTCACCAGAATCAGCTTGCCGTCCTCACGGCCCTGAACCGAATTGATGAAGTCCTGGCTCACCTTTGCCTTGTCATGGCCATAGGGCAGAAGATCAGCAGATTCGATGCCGATCTTCGCACCAATCTCCTGAATCGGCTTCTTCTTCGCCTCACGCGCAATTTCGATGTCAGATTTATAGCTCATTGGGTTTCGGTC
>NZ_JBXWOJ010000033.1:0-2267 GCF_059610805.1 Ruegeria sp. CDSC025
ACGGCACAGCGCGGGCAAAGCTGACTTTGCAAAGTTGCCGTTCAAAGTTTCGCTTGCCTAATTTGACCGGCCCAGATGGTCAGAGGCTCTTCGTGGAAGTGCGGCACTTTCGATTGTTGGCCTATTCGAAGCAAATTTAGGTACGGAGCATTGTCGGGCTACGTCAGCCAACGTAAACGCCAGGGAATAAGGGCAATACGAAATCCAATTAACCAGATGACAATTGACGAACTTTTGGTCGATTAATCTCATTGTTTGAGCAAAACCTACCCAGCGAGCTTCAGCGCTGCTTTCGTTTGACCGAGATAATGCATCCGGAATGCTTCGGGTGCCGTGCTGGTACATCACGAGCCATCGCATCCACATTTCCAAGGTGTCGTAGTGCCCCGCTGTTCAGCAACACGCCGCGCCCGGCATCATACCGACGTTGCCCAAATCCGCTGGCAACGCATTCCCAGTTTTCCTTGGCCGCTGCGCTGCGGAACCTCGGCAGGTCGTGCGGGTCATGCCGTCCAGGAGTTGCTGCGACGTGATCGTGTTTCTTAGAATTACGTTGGTGGGTTAAATGGTGGGTCACTTGTGTTGTGCCGGGTTGCTGAACAGTACCGGTTGTCGGCCTCGGCTTTGGGCGCATGATTGTCACGACGCCTTGTGGCTTCGGATGTCCTGGGACGGCCACGTGAGTTGCCGTAGGTTTTGGTGTCAACTGTGGAACCTGGCCAGGAACCGCGGTGGGAACCTGATTGGGGGTTGCGGTTGGGACAAGCGGTGGCGTCGCTGTAGTGCCGCTGGGTTGCGGAACACGACCAGGAACTGCGACTGGTATTTGGTTTGGTGTCGCGGTGGGCACAAGTGGCGGCACCGCTGTTGGGCCGGTAGGTTGAGGCGGAACCTGGCCAGGGATAGCTATCGGAACTTGATTGGGAGTTGCAGTCGGAACTTGCGGCGGCACCGCGGTAGGCCCGGTAGCCAATGGCGGAACCTGATTTGGAACAGCTGTCGGAACCCGGTTTGGAGTCGCATTTGGAGTCAAAGGCGGAGCTAGGGTCGGCGCTACTACCGGCGTGGGAACCTGACCGGGAACCGCTATTGGTGTCGCGATAGGAACCTGACCGGGAATTGCGTTCGGAACCGCGCCCGGCGCAAGGACTGGAACAGTAACGGATGTGGGCGTTTGCTGCGTTCCCTTAGGCGGCAACTGATTTGCTACCGGCTGAGTTGGGCCGGTAATTTGATTCCCTGTTCCTTGCCCACCGGCCTGCCCGCATCCTTGGCTTGACTGGTGAAGATTCCCCACGCCACGGCACCACCCGTAGTGATTTCCGCCGGCAAAGACCTGAGTAGCGGCCAGTTCTGCAATTAGACAAGTTGCGGTAAGTACAGCAATTCGGTTCAGTTTCATAACATCCTCACCAACTTGTTGTCAGAGCAAGATACGCGCCAGGATCGCCTGAGTCGGTCAACGGACCGTCTCTCAAAGGGACACCTACATATCCGGACAGGAATAGATTTTGCTTAAACTCAATGTCCAACCCAAGACCTGTCGATGCCAGTGTAGCATTGTCAACTTCAAAACTCGCAGGGTCATTGTTCGAGATGTAACCCACGTCGAAAAAGGCAAAGGGCGTTAAGCGATGTATGCTCTGGGAACTGGGGAAGTAGGAATGAGACACTTCGAAAATCGCGGAAATCCCGGAATCACCATCCACTTCGTCAAAACGATATCCGCGCAAAGCATAACGATCACCAAGGAAGTACTCTTCGACAGAGGGCAGCCGGTCTGTTGTGTACTGCCCCCAAATCTCGGTGCGCCAAGCTGTGTTGGGCGACAAGCCCGTTAGTGGGCTTTCGTATCCGATGCCGCCTCGTAGATGCCAGAACGAAGAGTCCCCGTCGTCAAAATTCGCGTCTGTCGTGTCGTTGTCATTGTCACCAAAAGATAAGGTTAGCCCCGCTTCCAGAGCTTGTCCCTTTGGATAGTTTTGCCCGTAAAGATATGTAAGGCCAACGACACTCGCGTCACTGGATAGTGGTACGCCACCACTGACTGAATCCGCTTTTGAAAGGCGATAGTCCAGCAGAAGATATCCATAACGGGCCACATCTCGGATCACGGGGTAACCCATCGCGACTGTGAAGTTCTCGCCGTCAATATCTGTTCTCGCAAAGTCCCCTGAGAGGTCACGTTTTGCGTTTATGTTCCCGTAGAAGATCTCACCGTACAGACCATTGCTGTTCAGCGGCGTGCGATAGGTAAGAGCGCCCCA
>NZ_JBXWOJ010000034.1:0-1272 GCF_059610805.1 Ruegeria sp. CDSC025
GGTTTTTTCACCCAGTCTCTCTCAGCGCGCGACCCAGAGCTGTTCGGCTCGATCACGTCCGAGCTGGGCCGTCAGCGCGACGAGATCGAATTGATCGCGTCCGAGAACATCGTCTCTGCTGCCGTGATGGAAGCGCAGGGCTCGGTGATGACCAACAAATACGCCGAAGGATACCCCGGCAGGCGTTACTATGGCGGGTGTCAATTTGTTGATATCGCTGAAAATATGGCCATCGACCGCGCCAAGCAGCTGTTCGGTTGCGGCTTTGCAAACGTCCAGCCGAACTCTGGCTCTCAGGCAAACCAGGGCGTGTTCCAGGCACTGATCAAACCCGGCGACACCATCCTGGGCATGAGCCTGGATGCGGGGGGCCACCTGACCCATGGCGCCGCACCCAACCAGTCGGGCAAGTGGTTCAACGCCGTCCATTACGGTGTGCGCAAACAGGACAACCAGATCGACTATGACCAGATCGAAGCGCTGGCGAAAGAGCATCAGCCCAAGCTGATCATCGCAGGCGGGTCGGCCATTCCGCGCATCATTGATTTTGCCCGCATGCGCGAGATCGCGGACATGGTCGGCGCCTATCTGCATGTCGACATGGCCCATATCGCCGGTCTGGTCGCGACAGGCGCACACCCATCGCCCTTCCCGCATGCGCATGTGGCTACTACCACCACGCATAAAACCCTGCGCGGTCCGCGGGGCGGCATGATCCTGACCCATGACGAGGCGATCGCCAAGAAAGTGAACTCGGCCATCTTCCCTGGCATTCAGGGTGGCCCGCTGATGCATGTCATCGCGGCCAAGGCCGTGGCCTTTGGCGAAGCACTGCGACCCGAGTTCAAGGACTACATCGCCCAGGTGGTCACCAACGCGCAGGCCCTGTCGGACCAGTTGATCAAAGGTGGGCTGGACACAGTCACCCACGGCACCGATACCCACGTGGTTCTGGTGGACCTGCGCCCTAAAGGCGTCAAAGGCAACGCGACTGAAAAGGCACTGGGCCGGGCGCATATCACCTGCAACAAGAACGGTGTCCCGTTCGATCCCGAAAAACCGATGGTGACCAGCGGCATCCGCCTTGGCAGCCCCGCAGGTACCACGCGTGGCTTTGGCGAGGCCGAGTTCCGCCAGATCGCCGACTGGATCATCGAAGTGGTCGACGGTCTGGCCGCAAATGGCGAGGACGGTAACGGTGAGGTCGAGGCCAAAGTCAAAGCCGAAGTCGCAAACCTCTGCGCCAGATTCCCTATCTATCCAAACTTGTAA
>NZ_JBXWOJ010000035.1:0-1255 GCF_059610805.1 Ruegeria sp. CDSC025
GCGTCGCGGGCTTGTCGAGATCAAACGAGAAAGGGCGCCGAATGGGCGCCCTTTCCATTTGATCATTCGCTTGCGCGAATTACTCGACGATCTTCGACACAACGCCGGCGCCGACGGTGCGGCCGCCTTCGCGGATGGCGAAACGCAGGCCGTTTTCCATCGCGATCGGTGCGATCAGCTCAACCTCGAACGACACGTTGTCGCCGGGCATAACCATCTCGGTGCCAGCTGCCAGGGTCACGGTGCCGGTCACGTCAGTTGTACGGAAGTAGAACTGCGGACGGTAGTTCGCGAAGAACGGCGTGTGACGGCCACCCTCTTCCTTGGTCAGGATATAGGCTTCGGCTTCGAACTTGGTGTGCGGTGTAACCGAACCCGGCTTACACAGAACCTGGCCACGCTCAACACCTTCACGGTCGATACCACGCAGCAGCGCGCCGATGTTGTCGCCCGCTTCGCCGCGATCCAGCAGCTTGCGGAACATTTCAACACCGGTACAGGTGGTTTTCTTGGTGTCGCGGATGCCGACGATTTCGATCTCGTCGCCAACATTGATCACGCCACGCTCAACACGACCGGTCACAACTGTACCACGGCCCGAGATCGAGAACACGTCTTCGACCGGCATCAGGAACGGCTGGTCAACAGCACGCTCAGGCGTCGGGATGTACTCGTCCACGGCAGCCATCAGCTTGCGGATCGATTCTTCGCCGATTTCCGGGTTGTTGCCTTCCATCGCGGCCAGAGCCGAACCGGCAATGATCGGAATGTCGTCGCCAGGGTAATCATACGAGCTCAGCAGCTCGCGGATTTCCATTTCCACCAGCTCCAGCAGCTCTTCGTCGTCAACCTGGTCAACTTTGTTCATGAACACGACCATGGTCGGGATACCAACCTGGCGGCCCAGCAGAATGTGCTCGCGGGTCTGAGGCATCGGGCCGTCAGCCGCGTTCACAACCAGAATCGCGCCGTCCATTTGCGCCGCACCGGTGATCATGTTCTTGACGTAGTCGGCGTGGCCGGGGCAGTCAACGTGGGCGTAGTGACGCGCATCGGTCTCGTATTCCACGTGGGCCGTCGAGATGGTGATGCCACGTGCTTTTTCTTCAGGCGCGCCGTCAATCTGGTCATACGCTTTGAAGTCACCGAAATACTTGGTGATTGCTGCGGTCAGCGTCGTCTTGCCGTGGTCAACGTGGCCAATCGTGCCGATGTTGACGTGCGGCTTATTACGCTCAAACTTTTCCTTTGCCAT
>NZ_JBXWOJ010000036.1:0-1233 GCF_059610805.1 Ruegeria sp. CDSC025
GAGCAGCCTCATCTGACTGGTTCAATTTGATTGTTAGTGCATCATTGGCCTGTGATCCATTGAGATGATGGTTTCGGGAGCTGACGGGCGGTAGCCCAGTGCACTGTGGGGAGGTTTTGTGTTGTAGTGTTTCCTCCATTGTTCGATCAGGATTTGAGCTTCGCGCAAGCTGTAGAAGATCTCACCGTTGAGCAGCTCGTCTCTGACCCGGCCGTTGAAGCTTTCACAATATCCGTTCTCCCACGGGCTGCCAGGTTCGATGTAAGCCGTCTTGGCGCCAACGGCGGCGATCCAGTCTCGGACCCGCCTGGGCGACAAATTCCGGCCCATTGTCAGAACGTATGAACTGGGCGCGCCGCGAAGTATGAACAGGTCTGTCAGAACGTCGATTACATCGGTCGAGTTCAGTTTCCGCTCGACCCTGATTGCCAAGCATTCCCGGCTGTACTCATCAAGGATGTTCAGCGTCCGGAAGGCTTTGCCGTCGTCGGTTCGACAATGAACGAAGTCATACGACCAAACATGGTTGCGATACTCTGGCCGTAGCCGAACGCATGAGCCGTCATTTAGCCAGAGCCGCCCTTTCTTCGGTTGTTTCACTGGCACTTTCAGCCCCTCTCGTCGCCAAAGCCGTTCAACCCGCCATCGCTGACAGACCATCCAGCCTCTCTCAGCAGCGCAGCGATCCTGCGATAACCATATCGGCCATATTGACGGGTCAGCTCGATCATGTCGGCGACCAGCCTGTCCTCCTCTGCGCGACCTCTTGGGATGCGTCGTTGCGTGGACCTGTGCTGTCCAAGCACGCGACAGGCGCGTCTCTCGGAAACGTTCAGCTGGTTGCGTACATGATTAATACAAGCACGACGGCGAGCGGGGCTCAGTAGGGCTTCGCGTTCAGGGTTAGCAAACCATCCACGGGATGGTTTGCTAACCGCCCTTCATCCTTTGTGGCTTCCGTCAGGATCAGTTTGTCCAGCGTCAGATCTGAAACTGCGCGCCTCAGCCGCTCGTTCTCTTTCTGAAGCCGTTTCAGTTCCTTCAATTGATCAACACCCATTCCGCCGTACTTTTTCCGCCAGCGGTAATAGGTTTGTTCAACAACTCCGATCTGTCTGATCGCATCAAGACGGGACATGCCTTGACCCATCAGAACTTCAACTTGCCGTAACTTCGAGACAATCTCTTCCGGCTTCGGTCTCTTGTTTGCCATTCTAGGTCCTCCGTTTCCTA